>JBDSVO010000230.1:0-7306 GCA_039927215.1 Gemmatimonadaceae bacterium | reverse complement strand
GTGGGTCTGGTGCTGGCCGGATTACTTATCTCGAGTAGCGTCCTGATTCAGTTCCAGAGAACGCTCGGCCTGGTCGGGATCATCATTGCCGTGGGCATCGCGCTGTACGTCCTTATTACAATCCTTGTGAACGATCGGCGCGAGAAACCCCCGTCGGCCAGAGAATGAGGCATCGCGACCTCGCATAACCATGCCACGAATTGTTTCCTTTCTGCCCGCCGGCACCGAGATAGTTCACGCACTTGGTGCCGGAGCGGAGCTCGTCGGCCGGTCGCATGAGTGTGACTATCCCTCGTCAGTAACGGCTCTCCCGGTTGTCAGCCGCCCGGCACTCAAACTGGATGGCGCGTCACCCGAAGACATCGATCGCTCTGTTGCTGAGCGAATGGAGACCGGAGCGTCGATGTACGAGATAGATGAGGTGCTGCTCCGCGAGCTGCGTCCCGACGTGATCATTACGCAGAACCTGTGTCGAGTCTGCGCGCCTTCGGGTAACGAGCTGAGCCGCGCGGTGAAGGACTTTGACGTAACGCCGGAAATCCTGTTTCTGACTCCGCGCAACATTGCTGAAGTCGAAGAGAACATTCTGGCGGTTGGTAAAGCGATCGGGCGGCAACAAGAGGCCGAAGATTTAGTTCGCTCGAATCGCGAACGAATCGCCCGAGTCGCCGAAGCGGTGGCAGATGTGCCCAAACGAAAGGTGGTCTTTCTCGAGTGGACAGACCCGCTCTTCTGCGGCGGCCACTGGGTTCCGGAGATGGTCGCGATGGCAGGCGGCGACGATCCGTTGGGCCGGCCGGGCGAGGATTCCGTTCGCATGACATGGGACCAGGTCGCGGAAGTTTCCCCGGGAGCGATTATCGTGTCACCCTGCGGGTATCGGCTCGACCAGTCAGCCGAGCTCGCTCGCGAGATGCCGCGGGAGCTCAATGCCCGCGTGTATGCGGTTGACGCGAACGCTTACTTCGCGCGGCCGGGCCCGCGCCTCGCCGAGGGAGTCGAGCTATTGGCGCACCTGTTCCATCCCAACCGCGTCACGTGGGAGCACGCGCACACTCCGTGGGAAGAGATCAGTCAGGACCGCTCAGCGCTGCTGCATTGACCGCGTCCCACACCACCGAGAGAATCCACCAGCGCGATCCATCGTTCCAGAGCTGAATGCTGTTGGCTCCACTTCGGATCGGCTCTCCACCCGGTGTGCGTGCGGCTTCATAGATGCTCCACACGTGCGCCATCCTGCCTGAGCGCAGCTCTTCGCGACCGGTTTCCCATTCGTAGAAGTCGCCCGCAGCGAGAAACGGCGTGCGCGACTCGATGTATGCCTCGGGAGCGAGCACGCGCGGCGTCGGCGTTCCGTCGCTGTCTGTCTCGATTGGAATGAGCCTGGCGTCCGGTGCATACAGAGGACGCCAGCGGTCCCAGTCGCGTGCTTCGTCTGCGCGCCCGGAGAGGACTTCGTACACTGCTTTGACAATCGCTTCCGGCGAAGCCACGTCTTCCGGGCGCGCCTCGGATCCATTTGTCATCTACGCTTCGGGTGGGGGTTGATCATCGACTTGAAAACCAGCGCATCGCGCATGTGACTTCGTCAGCGGCCTGAAATCCTCTGCGAACGTTTTCGGTTGGCTTCCGCGGGCGAGAGCGGAGGGTCGCATATACAAGCTCATCAGGGGGCACCGCCGGCTGCATGCCAGGCGAGCAACCCAATAGACCAGCGGCAGTGGCTCCGGCGGCGACATGAACGAACTTGCGGCGCGTCAACAACACAGTCACGGGGCGCGCAGACGTTACCAGATGCGAGTCACGCCGAAATCGTCGAACACGGTTTTATTCGAGACTAACGACAGCTCATTATTCAATGATTGTGCAATCAGCATTCGATCGAACGGATCTCGATGCGTTCCACCGAGCGCTCCGGCGAGATCTCCGTCGGCGAATGTGATCGGCAGCTCGGTGAGCTCGAGCCGCCGCACAGCGGACGCGAGATCGTGAGCCAGTGCCGCGGCCGACGACAGCTTGCCGAGCCGATACTTCGTCCGCACTTCCCACGCGGTGGCTGCGCTCACGAAAACTTCGTCCGTCGTGGTGATGGCGTCGCGTGCGGCAGCGGACAGGTCTTCATCACCTGTCGCGAACCAGAGGAATGCGTGCGTGTCGAGAAGGATTCCTTTCACGTGCTGCCGTCACCTTGCCCCTCCCACCCCTGCAGCTCCTCCTCGGGCAGCGGCTCGAAGAACTCCGGTCCAATTTTCGCGAGCCCCTTGTATAAACCAAATTGCCGCTGAACGAGGGGGTGCACAGGCACCAGCCTCACCGCGGGATCGTTCCCCCGCGCGATGATGATGTCTTCGCCCGCCTCGGCGCGTTCAATGAGCTTGGAAAGATTGGTTTTTGCCGCGTGGACGGTAATAACTGGCATGGCGGACTCCTGCAGAAAAACTATCGTTAGCTAAGTATTAGCTAAGCGCTGAAACATGTCAACAGCAATCCCTGGACCCGGTAGATTTTGGTCCATGGCCACGCGTATGTCATCTCTCGGAAACGGACTGGTCATCGGTGGCGGAGCCATCGGGGTAGCGACTGTTGCGGCCATCGCCACCGGTACCGAGATCGTTCTTACGCCGGCGATGGTTCAGCTCCTGATCTTTAAGGGACTGGCCGCCGCCGCGGTTGGGCTCATCGTCGTCGGGTCGTGGCTCGGACGGCGAGGCCGGCAGCATGACCGGGTGGCCCTGGGTGCAGCCTCACACACACCAGAGCTGGAAGCGGGAAGTCCTCCGCTTCACAAAGGCGTTCACAAATCGTTCGACCCAGCCAGTGATACGATCAGAAGCTCACGCTCCGACTGATCTAACAGCATTCCCCGAGTGCCTGCGCTCACGCTACTGATAATTGACGACGAACCGCAGATCAGGCGCGTCGTGCGCCATGCACTGGAGGCCGATGACATTCGTATACTCGAGGCAGCCACCGGACGCGACGGCATCGATCTCGCCGCCGCTGAAAAACCCGCCCTGATCGTACTCGATTTGGGACTTCCGGACATTTCCGGATCCGATGTCTGCCGTGACATTCGCGGCTGGTCCACCGCGCCGATCGTTGTTCTCTCAGCGCGCCACTCCGATGTCGAGAAGGCCGCGCTCCTCGACCTCGGCGCGGACGACTATATAACCAAGCCGTTCAGCACAATCGAATTTCAGGCAAGAGTTCGCGCCCAGCTCCGTCGTGCGCGCGTGAGTGCTCAGGCCGGCGGAAACGCTCACGTTACAGCGCGTGGCGTCGCTATCGATCTGGTGAAGCGCTCAGTGCGCCGAGATGGCGAGACAGTTCACGTCACACCCATCGAATGGGAGCTCCTGCGAGTCCTCTCGACGAACGCGGGACGAACGCTCACGCACCGTCAGCTTTTTTCCGAAGTGTGGAGTCGCTCGCACGGCGACGCTCAGCAGAACCTCAGGGTGCACGTCTCGAGCCTTCGACGGAAGCTCGAGCTCGACCCGGTGCGTCCGCGGCTCATCGTGACTGAGCCCGGCGTCGGATACCGCTTCGAGCTCGAGGAATAGGAAATTGGCAACGGGAATTCAGTGGCGCTCGAATCACCGCGGCACCTTACACCTCTCGAGCACGCCGCGTGCGCGGGACTGGCTACTCTGGTTCGGCGCTCTCGCCGTCGTAACTGCCGCGATGCTTCCCTTCCGCGATTCCCTCGAGAAAGCGCATGTCGCGCTCGTCTACCTTCTGCTCGTGCTCGGAGCGAGTGCGCGATCGGGACGAAAAGTCGGACTCACGCTTTCCGTCACCGCTTTTTTCAGCCTCAATTTCTTTTTTGTTCCGCCCCATTACACACTGATGGTCGCCGCACCTCTGGACTGGCTCGAGCTCGCGGCGTTTCTCCTGACAAGCATCGTCGCCGCTCACCTGCTCGCCCGAGCACAGAGCGAGGCAGCCGACGCTCGCAACCGGGCGGATGAGGTCGACTGGTTATCTGCCATTGGCGCCGAAGCGCTGAATGCCGGGCGCGCCGAGGAGGCGCTCGGTACGATGGCGGCGGTATTTCGCGAAACTCTGGACGTCACGCGCTGCGAAATCTATTTGCGGAACGGAACAGACGGGTCGATCAAGCTGATGGCCCATAGCGGCACTGCGCCCAACTCGGGCGTGACGGTTTTCCCTGAGACACCAGGCGAAATCGGGTTTCCGAGCGGCAGGCGTATCGTCGAATGGGTAGCCGAGACGGGGCGCGCGGTTGTCGAACGTACCGATGGCGGGATCCGAACGGCGCCTGACGGAGCGGCTCGCGCAGTGCTCGCCGACGTCGACCTGACCAACGCGCGCACGCTGCTGCTGCCGTTGCGTGTGCACGGTCACACTGTCGGCGTTCTCCGTCTCGCACACGCTGGAGCCTTGCCGCTCGACGCGCCGAGGCGTCGCTTCCTCGAGGCACTGTCGTACTATGCGGCGCTTGGTGTAGAACGAGTCAGTCTTGTTGCGGGCGCCGAAAACGCGGAAGCACTCCGTCGCGCCGATGAAATGAAGAACGCACTTCTCGCTTCCGTTTCGCACGATCTTCGCACACCTCTCACGACAATCACCGCACTCGCGCACGACATTGCAGTAGAAGGCGACGATCGCGCTATCACGATTCAGGAGGAGGCCGGCAGGCTCAATCGCCTCGTTGCGGACCTTCTCGATTTGTCACGCCTCGCCGGCGGAGCTCTCAATCTTGCAACCGAGATCGAGGCAGCGGACGATCTAATCGGAGCTGCGCTTCAGCGAGTTTCGGGAACTCTGAATGGCCACGAGCTGAACGTGACGCTCGATCCGACAGAACCGCTGCTGCTCGGTCGATTTGATTTCGTGCACTCGCTGCGAATCCTCGTGAATCTGCTCGAGAACGCGCTCAAGTATTCGCCGGCCAACTCGCCGGTCGAGCTTTCGGTGAGCCGCGACAAAGATTCACTCGAGTTCGTCGTCGCGGATCGCGGACCCGGCGTGGCGCCCGAGGAGCGGGAGCGGATCTTCGAGCCGTTCTACCGGCCGGCGGCAAGCCCACCAGATACAGGCAGCGCAGGACTTGGCCTCTCGATCGCCAATCGGCTCGCGACCGCACAAGGCGGAAGTGTCCGCTACGAGCCGCGCGAGAATGGCGGAAGCCTCTTCATAATGCGGCTCCCTGCGGCCGATTTGTCCGACCTCCCGCCAACCTGAGCCTGCTCGGACCTTTGTGAAATCTTAACGGGCCCCTGCCCGTCCTTTGTGCGGTCTTCACGCTGCCTCGGGTAGCGTGAATCCAGGTGGAAATGCGCCGAGCGGCGCGTTGCCTCAGACCCAATGACCGCAGAACCCGAAATCAATCCGCAGGGCCGAAAGCTCGCCGTGCTCACCCTCACGGCGCTCGGCGTCGTTTACGGCGACATCGGCACGAGTCCCCTCTACACACTCCGTGAGACTTTCTCCCACGATTACGGCCTTGTGCCCGACGTTGCGAATGTTTACGGCGTTCTGTCGCTGATCACCTGGTCGCTGATTTTCGTCGTCGTCGTCAAATACCTGTTCTTCATTCTACGCGCCGACAACGGCGGAGAAGGCGGCGTTCTCGCTCTGCTCGCACTACTGCTTCAGCGGCAGCAGCGACGCCGTGATCGTCGGCTCAAAGCGCTGCTCATCGTGCTCGGCGTCTTTGGCACAGCCCTGCTGTTCGGCGACGGAGTCATCACACCGGCGATTTCTGTGCTGGGCGCGATTGAGGGACTCGAGGTCGTCACACCGGTGTTGGGGCCGTACGTCGTAACTGTCACGATGGTGATTCTGTTTGGGCTGTTCATAATCCAACGGCATGGCACAGCGCGCGTGGGCAACATGTTTGGACCCATCACCTTCGTCTGGTTCGTAACGATCGCGGTGCTTGGGCTGATGGAAATCGCGAGGGGTCCTGGCATCCTCGCCGCGCTGAACCCGTTGCACGCGGCGCGCTTTCTGACTGGACGGGGCTTCGTCGCGTTCACCGTGCTCGGCGCGGTGTTTCTCGCGGTGACCGGGGCGGAGGCGCTCTACGCCGACATGGGCCATTTCGGAAAGAAGCCGATACGGCTCGCGTTCTTCATCTTCGTGTTTCCCGCGCTGCTCCTGAATTATTTCGGGCAAGGAGCGCTCGTTCTACGCAACCCAGCCGCTATCGCCAATCCATTCTATCTGCTGGCGCCGCGCTGGTTTCTGTATCCGTTGCTCCTCATCGCAACGCTGGCGGCCATCGTCGCCTCTCAGGCGCTCATATCAGGTGCGTTCTCGCTCGCGCATCAGGCGGTGCAGCTGGGGTACAGTCCACGGCTCACGCTCGTGCACACCTCGAAGGAGCAGTATGGCCAGATCTACGTGCCGGAAGTGAACAAGGCATTGATGGTCGGCACTCTTCTCATCGTTCTCACCTTCAGATCATCGAGCGCGCTCGGCGCAGCGTATGGCATCGCGGTTACAGGCACGATGTCAATCACTACCATTCTCTTCGCGGTAGTCGCGCGGAACCGCTGGCACTGGCCGATGTGGCGCGTGCTCGGCCTGTCGGCGTTTTTCCTTTCGTTCGATCTCGCGTTTCTCGGCGCAAACAGCTTGAAGATCGCGCGCGGCGGATGGGTACCGCTTGCAATCGCGGTCTCGATCCTGACGCTGATGACCACATGGAAGACAGGGCGCAAGATTGTGAGGGGAATCATGCGGCAGAGCGGGCTGCCTCTCGACCTTTTCCTCGAGGAGATCGAGCGCCGGCCTCCGTATCGCGTTCCGGGCACCGCGGTTTTCCTGACTTCGGATACGGAGAATGCACCGGTTGTGATGCTGCACTACCTGAAGCACAACAAGTCTCTGCATTCTCAGGTTGTGCTGCTTTCAACCAAAGCCGCCGGTGTTCCGCTCGTGGACGACGCGGTTCGCCTCCACGTCACTGCGCTTGGGCATGGATTCTACCGTGTCACCGCGGCGTTCGGCTTCATGGAAACGCCGGACGTTCCGCGAATAATGGAGCTGTCAGCGGAGCACGGACTTCACGCCGCGCCAGGGGAAACGAGCTTCTATCTGGGACACGAGCGGCTCCTTCCAACGGGGAAATCGAGAATGCCGCTTTGGAGGAAAAAGCTCTTCGTATTCATGTCGCGGAATGCAATCTCAGCTGCGCAGTTCTTCGGGTTGCCGCCTAATCGAGTCGTGGAGCTCGGGGCGCAAATCGAATTCTAGGGCCTTGCACCCCGATGGAGTCGTCACGCTCGGTGCCGCGATGCGCCTCACGCCCGTAACTTGCAACACGAATCAGCAA
>JBDSVO010000229.1:0-31626 GCA_039927215.1 Gemmatimonadaceae bacterium | reverse complement strand
GAGTCAGCCGAATCCCACAACTCGTCAGTCGCAGCGCTGGCGGGAGTTGATCCCCCTTCGATCGTCGCCTCCGCGCCGACGCCAGTCGTTGTCTCCGCCGCGACAGCCGGCAGTGCGCTCTCGTCTTGGGATTCCCCGGCCACCGCCATTTCCGGTGCTGCTTCTGCTTCCTCGCGCGCAGCTATCGACTCCACATCGGTCGAGATCTCCTCGATACGCGCCTGCAGGCCTCTGTCGTCCGGCTCCTGCTCAGCAAGCTGGCGATAGATCTCCAGCGCAGGCTCGATGTAGCCTTGCTGCAAGTACAACTCGGCGAGCGTGCGCGTAACAATCGGCCCGCTCTCGGCCACGGGTGTGGCGCGCGACGGTGTTTTCCGCGCAGGGGTCTCGCTCGCCGCCTCGGCGAGAGGACCTGGGATCGCTGACTCTCCACCGGGGCTGGCGTCAGCTGCAGCATCGCGGGGCTCTGAGGCAGGCGCGGCTTCGGTCGACGCTTCGATCGTGGGCACAGGATGGTCCGCGTCCGCCGCCGAATCGGAATTCGCCGCCTGCGGTGACTCATCCGGCGCTGTGCGAACAGAGTCCCATGCATCGTCCGACGCGGACGACTCAACCAGCTCCAGATACGGGCTTTCGTTGAGATCCCATTTCATCTCTGACGGCGCGGCAAGCTCCATCTCGCGCGCGTATGGTGAGATGAGCTTGTCAGGCTCGTGAGTCTCTTCGGTGTCGAAGAAATTGATTACCGGCTGTGGCTCGATTGCACTTTCAGGCCATGCATTGAAATCACCCTCAGGTTCAACCGTGGGCGTCAGCTCGGGCACTGGCGACGCGAGCGGCACCTCCGCCGCAAGCCCTTCTGACTCGGCATCCTCGACGGCAATTTCCTCGACTGTGGCTCTCTCTGGCGGCGGTGCTGCCTGCGTTTCGGCCATTGCGTCGGGTTGCGCCTCCGGGACTAGTTCCGGTTGCTGCTCCGCCACCTCTTCTGGCTGCGGTTGGGCCTCCGCTTCAGGCTGCTCCTGCGGCGCGGTGGTCAGCGGCTCCGTGAGCTCCGCGAGATACGCGGCGATCTCCGCGTCGTGCGGATCTCCATCCAACGCACGCGAATACCAGCTTCTCGCTTCCGCGACGTCGCCGCGCTGCCGAGCGATGTCGCCGAGATGCCGGAGGACGATGATGTTCTCGGGATCGAGCGCGAGCGCCTGTTGGAAGACCACCGCTGCTTCGTCCATTCGCCCGGCATCGTAAAGCGCCTGACCGTAGACGACGTGCCCGCTCATGTGCCCCGGTTGCTGCGCGAGATGAGCGCGGCAAATAGCGATCGCCTGCTCGGGGTCTCCTGCTTTTCGGTACTCGTTGGCGAGCGGCGCGAAATATCGCCGCGGATTCTCGTGAAACTTCTGCCTTAACTCGTCAATCCGTGGAGAACTCTGCATCCGTAAACCCGGCTGGTGTACCGTCCCCGGCGCGAGCGGGGCAGAACGGCTCAAGATACCGCGCTTCGACGAATGCCGTCAATGTGAAGTCAGTGCGCGGCTTGCTTTTACGCCCTCGCAGCCGGTAGTTTTTGAGGTTCTACCAATTCACGGAACGACCCTCAAAATGCGCCGTCAGGAGTAACACGCTTGCTGCAGTCCATGCGGAGCTCCGCAAAATACATCTGGATATTCCTCGTCATTTTCTTTGTCGGGGGATTCCTGCTCGCCGAAACATCAGGACTTCTTGGCCGAGCACCCGTAACGACCTCCACGGGCGTCGCGACTGTGAACGGCGAAGACATTCTCGCCGTCTCGTGGTTCAACGCCACACAGGCCCTTGAGCAACAGGCCACACAACAGAATGGCCGCAGCCTTTCCCTCGATGATAGACAAAGACTGAAGGACCAGGCGTTCGACGAGCTCATTGGCGCTGCGCTTTTGCGACAGGAGTACAAGCGTCGCGGAATCGTTGTCACGGACGAGGAGATTGCTGACGCTGCGCGATCGAGCCCGCCGCCACAGCTGCTGCAGAGCCCCGAGCTTCAGACTAACGGACGGTTCGATCCCGTGAAATACCAGCGCTATCTGGCCAGTCCCGCTGCGCGCCAGGAAGGACTTCTCCTTCAGCTCGAAGCCTATTATCGCGATGCCATTCCTCGCGAAAAGCTGTTTCAGCAGGTTGCCGCCGACGCATACATCAGCGACGCCCGGCTTTGGCAGATGTGGAAGGACACTCGCGACACTGCGCAGACGTCTTACGTCGCCTTTCGTCCTGAGTTGCTTCCCGACACTGGCATTGTCGTTCCGGACAAGGAAATCGCGGAGTACTACGAGAAGAACAAGAAGGATTTCGAGCGACCCGCGCGCGCGAGCGTGTCTGTGCTCGTGATTCCACGCGCCGTGAGCCCGGCTGACAGCGCGGGGGTGCGTAGTCGCATTCTCGCATTGCGCGAGCGGATCGTCAAAGGACAGAAGTTCGAGGACATCGCGAAGACCGAATCCGCCGACTCGACGTCTGGCGCAGCAGGCGGTGCGCTCGGCAAAGGAGTGAAGGGCCGGTTTGTCCCTCAGTTCGAGGACGCCGCGTACGCGCTCAACGCCGGCGAGCTTTCCCAACCCGTTCTCACACCGTTCGGCTACCATCTCATCAAGGTCGACGAAAAGAATGGCGACACGATCTCCATCCGGCACATTCTGCTGCGCATCCAGCAGAGCGATTCCGCGGCAACGGTAACCGATCGAAAGGCGGATGAGCTCGCCCGTATCGCCGCTTCGACCACCGACAAGCCTGAAAAGCTCGACGAAGCATCGCGTGCGCTCGGCATCCCGATTCAGAGAGCAAACGTCGTCGAGACCGACGCTCTTACCATCAACGGCCGGTACATTCCGAGCGTTGGCTCATGGGCGTTCACGGGTGCTCGCATTGGTGAGACAAGCGACCTGTTCGATGCAGAGGACGGGTACTATCTCGGACGCCTCGATGCGCTTAAGCCGGGTGGAATTCCGTCGCTGGAGCAGGTAAAGCTGGAGATCAGGACGGTGCTCGCGCGACAGAAGAAACTCGAAAAGGCGATGCCTCGCGCGCGAGTGTTTGCCGCCGACGCTGCGGCGACGTCGCTCGAGCAGGCCGCGACTAAAGCGAGTTTGCAGGTCACGAAGAGTCCACGTTTCACACGGGTCGGCGGAGCCGAAGGAATCGGCCGGCTCAACGAGGCCATTGGAGCCGCGTTCTCGCTTCCAGTTGGCGTCGTGAGTGCTCCGATAAAGACGCATGACGCGATCTTCGTCGAGCGCGTCGACAACCGCGTAGTTGCCGATAGCGCGATTTGGGCAAAAGAAAAGGATGTCCAGCGCACGCAGGTGCTGAGTCAGCTCAGGCAGCAGCGGGTGCGCGAGTTCGTCACCAACCTCCGCGCCAACGCGAAGATTGCCGATCGCCGAAAGGAGGTCGAGGCGGCCAATCGCCAGCTAGCTCAGTAGCTGGCTGCCGCCGCTATTTCGTCAGATGAGCCGCTTTGGCTCGGGGGTGGTCGTTTCAGCTTCCTGAGCGGCCCGGCGCTGTTCCAGCTCGGCGGCGGTCAGGCGCGGCTCGTGACGCGGCGCGTCGGGATCAATCTCCCTTGTCGCCTCGTTGATGTTCTTTTTGAATTCCTTGATCCCCTTCCCCATCGAGCCCGCGATCTCGGGAATGCGCTTCGCTCCGAACAGCAGCAGCACGATTACCATGATGATCAGGATCTCGGGAAAGCCGAGGTTTCCGAACATTTCTTCCTCCTAGAAGAGTGAGCGCGCGATAAGGTACGCGATCAGCACACCCACAAGACTCAACAGCGAGACATCGAGAGCCACGGGGCCCAGCGCAAACTTGAGAATAACCATATCGAGCGTCAGCGGTCCCACCGATGGTGTTACCCCAGTGGTGAAGAATTCCTTCGCCGAGCCGGGCGGGAGAAACTTCCGCGCAACCTGCGTCAGCAAGCCCCCGACCACGAAACCGCTCGCGAGAGCCAGCGCGTGAAATAACGCGCCGCGGCGGGCCGCTCCACGCGGAGGCATCAGGCGTGTCGCTCCATTACGTACGAAATAGAGTCTATCAACGCGTTTCGCGCCACCGTATCAGGAAGGGTTGCCAGGGATTCTTCCGCCTGGGCCGCAAATCGCGAGCCCGCGTCGCGAGCGTACTCCAGGCCTCCGGTCTCGGCGACGATGCCGATTACCTGGGCAATCGCGCCATCATCCGGCGAATCTGACGCAAACAGTGACTCGACGCGTGATCGGGCGCTCGCGGGCATAGTCTTCAGTGCGGCGATCAACGGAAGTGTCATCTTGTGCTCTTTCAGATCCAGGCCGGTCGGCTTCCCCGCCGTCGACTCCGCCTCAGTGTAGTCGATGAGATCGTCAGTGATCTGAAAGGCCATTCCGAGCTGTTCCCCGTATCTGGCGAGCGCCGGCCGGTGCTGGCTCGCGCCGCAAAGGGATCCGATCTCACACGCGGCCGACATCAGCGATGCGGTCTTTGAGCGAATGAGCGCGTAGTAATCATCTTCCGAGAACTGAAGTGCATCGTCTGACGCGAGCTGCCGAAGCTCGCCGATCGACATCTCTGTCGACGCGCGAGTCAGCGCCTGGAGGGCGCCGAGGTTGCCGAGTGACACCAGACGCGTGAGGGCAGTGGAATAGAGGAAGTCGCCCATGATCACCGATACCTGGTGATTGAAAAGCGAGTTCAGCGTCGGCATCCCGCGACGGAGAATCGAGTGGTCAATCGCGTCGTCGTGCACCAGCGTAGCGAGGTGAATCAGCTCCACCGCCGCAGCCAGCGTGACGGCCGCGGGCTCGGACCTGTTCTCCACGCCACTGGATAGAAGCACCAGCGTTGGCCGAAACATCTTGCCGCGCATTGCCATGAGATGAGCGCTCATCTGTGCTACCAACGGCACGTCCGCGGCAACGGCGCTCCACATCTCCTCCGTCACGGCATCGAGCCGCTCTCGCACCGGCTCCTGGATGCGCTTGAGCGCGTTCAGGTGCGAGCGAGTCGCGCTCTCCTCGGGCGCGGGTGCGGCGCCCAGCGCGGTCATCGGGGAGCCTTTGCCAACGAGCTGAGTCGTCGCGCGGCGTCGCGAAATCCCATGTCCACGGCAATCACTCTTTGATAAAAGGCCGAGGCTTCGCCGGGCTTGTCGAGCTCTTCAGCGGAACGGCCAAGGAGGTAAAGCACGCCAACCAGCGCATCTTCGTTCAAGCCGCCTTGATCGACAACGCGATCGAGGATCGTCGCCGCGACTGCAGGCTGACCTCTTTCGATGAAGCACTCACCCAGCGCCTCTGATGCGCGAACCCGGTGACTGCTTCCGCGCGTCGCCTTCTGAAACGCGGAGATGGCCTCGTCCATCAACCCCATCTCGCGGAAGGCGATGCCGAGATCGTAATGGCTGTCGAAATCAGTATCCTCGACGCTCCGCGCGAGGCCTAGCTTGAACTTCTCGAGCATCCCGGAAAAATCCTTCTGCTGGTGGTTGAGCGGTGCTTCGTCGTGGGCGACCATGCGCGTCGACTGCGGCGTTCGATTGCTCTCATACCACTCCGCGAGATCGACGAACTCTTCCGCTGCGTCTACGGACTCGGTTCCGGCCGCTTCCGCCGCATCATGTTCGACTTCGCCGGATTCGACCTCTCCAGTTTCGACCGAGTACGCTGCCGTGGTGCCGGTTGAGATGACATCGAGTCCCGCAAGCGGATCGTTCAGCGCGGTCTCGTACAGAACGGGGACCGTTGCATCCTCGCCGGCCTCCGTGCCTTCCCCGGAATCTCTCGATGGCCGCGAAACAGCGGCTGACTCGTCACTGTGCGACGCAAGCTCCAGTGGCTCGGCCTCTGCGTGTAGGTCTATGAGATCCCGACTACGGCCCGCCGCAGGAGCGTCCGTGCGATCTGCTTCGCTCTTCGTGCCGAGCGCTGTAAGCTCCAGCCCCTCCAGCTGGCCACCGACACCTCGACCGGCGGACGGCCCGGGCGCGTCGTCCGGTTTTGCCGGACTCTTGGCGGCCACAGCAGGTTTCGGCGCAGGAACATCGTCGATGTAGTCGAGGTCCAGAAATACCAGACCTTCCTTTTTTTGCTGCCGCGGTGTCGCTGTCTTCTTCGGAGTGAAGCCCGGATCGAGCGCCTGCATCCGCTGCACGGTGGCTGCGGCTTCGGTTGTCCTTCCTTCCGCCTCGAGCGTGTCGTACAGAAGCTGGAGCTGCTCCAGCGCTTCCGGTTTTCGATCTGCCTTGATGAGCTGGTCGGCGAGCATCAGCCGAACATCGTCCTGACCCGGGCAGAGGTCCGCAAACTCCTTCAGCGCGCGGAACGCCTCGTCGAGCTTGCCGCTCTTCTGCATCCGGTCCGCGTACTCCAGAAAGTTCTGCTTCGCGTCGCTGTTGAAGCCTTTCTTCGCGCTGATCAGGCCGAGCTTGTAATAGGCGCTGCTTCGATTCGGTGAATAGCGGAGGATCTTGTTGCAGAGAGCGATCGCGTTGTTGAAGAATCCACCCTCGGCGTACAGATCTACGGCTTTCTCGTAGAAGTTGATCGCTTCGTCTGTATTGCCCACGCGAAAGTGGAGATCGCCCACGCGATTGTAGAGAGGAACGTCCCGCTCCTCGTCCGTTGCACGTGTGGAGTCAAGCACCTGCTGATACAGCTCGAGCGCTTTTTCGTACTGCTTCTTCTGCTCGAACTCTGCGGCCTTTTTCTTCAGCTTTGCGATATTCGACATCTAATCCGGTGAAGACGTGAACGTGAGTCGGAAGTTACCGGCTTACGCGCGAGCGTGACAAGGTTTTCCCCGGGCCCACGTCGCCTTACAACGACGATCACCGTACCAATACGGTATCTCACGAAAATCGCCGACTTCGAAAATCGCCAGATCGGCTGAGAAGCCGGGAGCGAGCTGACCGACTGTGTTCGCCAAGCCGAGAGCCGCCGCGCCATTGACAGTTGCCGCAACAAAGGCCTCACTCGCGCTCATCCTGAGCTGACTCACCCCGAGTGTAAGGATTAGCGGGAAGTTCACCGTTGGCGACGTGCCGGGATTGAAATCTGTTGCGAGCGCCACTGCCGCTCCCGCCTCTATCAGTGCTCTTGCGGGCGCCTGCTTCGCCCGGCCGAGGAAAAACATCGTGCCCGGAAGAAGCGTCGCGACCGTGGCGCTGGCGGCGAGCGCCCTGATTCCGGAGGGCGATATCGCAGCGAGATGATCGGCCGATACCGCGCCGATCTCGGCCGCGAGCTCGGCCCCGCCACAGGGCTCGAGCTCATCCGCGTGGAGCTTGATACCGAGGCCGGCAGCACGCGATGCCGTGAGAACGGCTCTGGTTTCCTGGACTGTGAAAACAAGAGGCTCGCAGAAGACATCGGAGAAAACTGCGAGCTTCTCTGCCGCGACCGCCGGTATGATGCTGCGAACGACGAGCTCCACATACTCGGCGCGGCCGTTCGGACGCTGCCGGAACTCCATCGGGATTTCGTGGGCAGCGAGAAGTGTCGGAATCACCCGCACCGCCGTCGAGTCGGCCACTCGTCGAATCACACGGAGTGATTTGAGCTCATCATCCAGGGAAAGCCCGTAACCGGACTTGATCTCGACAGTAGTCGAGCCGTAGGCAGCGAGCCTGTGAACTCGCTCGAGCGTCAACTCGTAAAGCTCATTCTCCGCACGCGAGCGAAGATCGGCAACCGACGCGTGGATGCCTCCGCCCTTTTGCGCCATCGCCATGTAGCTGGTGCCTGCGGCGCGGAGCTCCTGCTCCTCATACCGCGCGCGCCCGAACAGCGCGTGGGTATGGGAATCGACCAGGCCCGGCGTAATGACAGCGTGGGCACAATCAACTTGCGCCGCCGACGGGAACTGCTCGAGCAGTTGTTCCTGCGGTCCAACTGCGGCGATCAGCTCTCCCTGAATCGCGACGGCGGCGCCTGTTAGCATCGCTGCATCGGCCATCTCGATACCACGACGGGCGCGGGCCGGTCCGCCACATGTCACAACCTGGAGAGCGTTCAGGAAAAGAGTGGTATCCACGATTCAGGCGAGGACGTCGCGGATGCGCGAGAGTCTCAGCGGCGCCTGCGCTTCGCCGCGACACGCATAGTAACAGGCGTTGCAATTGATCGGCTCGTACTTCCGGAATTCGGTCCAGTGAAAATCCGGAGGGAAGTCCGGACAGCGCTTCACGTGCCCTGTCGGGTCGATGTGGATCGTCCGCATCCCTGAACGGCACGGCTCATTCATCTCGCCGCGCACGTAGCGCGGGATGTTCTCGAGGTAATAATCCGAATTGGTGATTACGCCACGGTGCCGTCTCTTGAATTCAAGGAGTGCCGACGTGACTGCCTCGAGCTCGGCGATTCGGCCGCCGTCGATAATTCCGGCGCGGTTGCCATTCTTTGAATCGCTGTAGGAGCTGAAATTCACTCCACAGCCGAGCTCGCGCGCGAATTGGGCGATGGGAAGAATCTGGTCGAGGTTCGACTCCTTTATTACGGTGTTGAATCTGACGCTGTCGATTCCCATGCTGCGCATTCGTGGAATCACCTCGAATATTCTCGCGGAGAGCCCGGGAATTCCGCGGGCGCGATCATGCCGCTCGTCGAGGTAGTCGAGCGAGATGTTGAACTGGTGAATACCTGCATTCCAGAGAGACTGCGCTCGCTCCGCGGTCAGCATTCCGCCATGTGTGAGCAGCGTCGAATACTGCACTGAAATGGCCGCATCCACGCCGGCAACAATGTCCTCGAGGTCGCGGCGAAGAGTCGGCTCTCCGCCCGTATATGTGATCATCATCGGGTTGAAGAACCGCGCCGCGTCGGTGAAGCTTTTCACTTCGCTCGCCCGGGCGGACGCACTTGTCTTCCAGTAGTCGCAGAATCCGCAGCGTGCGTTGCAGCGGAGCGTCACCTCGAAGTGCACAAGCACCGGCTTTCTGACAGCTGACAGCCAGGCGTACTTGCAGAGAAATATCGGAATGTGCCAGGGGCGGAATTTGCTCGAGAGCATTTACCGCCCGAGCGGTATGCGAATGCCGTGCTTCTCCGCGGTTACAATTGCTGTCTCGTAGCCGGCGTCTGCATGGCGAGCTACGCCGAGCCCAGGATCGTTCGTAAGTACTCGCTCGAGCCGCTCGCGCATCTCTGGAGTTCCGTCCGCGACGATCACTTGGCCCGCATGCAGCGAATTGCCGATGCCGACGCCGCCTCCGTGATGGAATGACACCCATGACGCACCACTCGCCACGTTGAGCATCGCGTTGAGAATTGCCCAGTCGGCGATGGCGTCGCTTCCGTCGCGCATCGCTTCCGTCTCACGGAATGGGGACGCAACACTGCCGGTATCGAGATGATCGCGACCAATGACAATTGGTGCCGATACTTCACCCGACGCGACGAGATCATTCAGCGCGACCCCAAACCGTGCGCGCTCGCCCTGGCCAAGCCAGCAAATCCTCGCCGGCAGCCCCTGGAACGCAATCTTCTCACGCGCGAGGGTAATCCACCGCCGGAGATGCTCGTTTTCCGGAAAGAGCTCGAGCACCAGATCATCAGTTCTGGCGATGTCACGCGGATCACCGGACAGCGCGACCCAGCGGAATGGGCCTTTCCCCTCGCAGAAGAGAGGCCTGATGTACTCCGGGACGAATCCCGGGATGTCGAACGCATTCGGGACACCGGCATCGAATGCGACAGTCCGGATGTTGTTGCCGTAATCGAACGCAATCGCGCCCATGCGCTGCAGCTCGAGCATTGCTTCGACATGAACAACGGCGGATGCGGTCGAGAGCTCCACGTACCTCGCTGGATCAGCGGCCCTCAGCGCAAGCGCCTCGTTAAACGGCATGCCCGCTGGGATGTAACCGTTCAGCATGTCGTGAGCGCTTGTCTGGTCAGTGAGCACGTCGGGTACAATTCCCCGGCTCGCGAGCTGAGGAAGCACGTCTGCTGCGTTCCCGACCAGTCCGACGGACAAGGCCGTGGCGTTCTTTCGCGCGTGTTCGACCCAGTCAAGCGCCTCGTCGATGCTAGCCGTTTTTCGGTCGCAGTAACCGGTCGCCAGGCGCTTGTCGATTCGCGACTCATCCACCTCAACCGCGAGCATTGTCGCCCCGATAATTGTCGCCGCAAGCGGTTGTGCGCCACCCATCCCGCCAAGGCCCGCCGTCAACAGGAAACGCCCGGCCAGCGAGCCGCCGAAATGCTTGCGGGCAACTGAGCCGAAAGTCTCGTAGGTGCCCTGCACAATTCCCTGCGACCCGATGTAGATCCACGAACCGGCAGTCATCTGTCCGTACATGATCAGGCCTTTCTTCTCGAGCTCGCGAAAGTGCTCCCACGTTGCCCACCGGCCCACGAGATTGCTGTTGGCAATGAGCACTCGCGGCGCGCTCATGTGCGTTCGGAAAACTCCGACAGGCTTCCCGCTCTGCACGATCAATGTCTCGTCGTCGCCAAGCCGCCGCAGCTCAAGCACGATTGCGTCGAATGATTCCCAGTTCCGCGCAACCTTCCCAGTCCCGCCGTACACGACAAGGTCCTGCGGCCTCTCGGCGACCTCAGGATCGAGATTGTTCATCAGCATTCGAAGCGCGGCTTCCTGTTGCCACCCCTTGCATGAGATCTCATTTCCGCGCGGAGCGCGCACTACCGGTCGCTTATCGCCGACTATAGCAGTCGCTGCCATAGCTTCCGTGCCTGTCATGACGTCAGTCATCGACGCGAACTCTGCCTGAGAACCACCCGGAAGCAACCGCAACAGCGAGCGCTTCGATATCCGGTGAGAGGACACGGTCGGCGTCGAGAGGCGGCACAAGAGATCTTACGATCTGATGACCTGTGAGAGCGCCGCGTCCCGGCTTGAGGGGCGCGCGAAAATCGAGTGCCTGCGCGGCGCACATGAGCTCGATCGCGATTATGCGCTGCACGTTCGCGACGACACGACGCGCTTTCCACGCTGCGCCCATCGCCATTGGGACAACATCCTCGCGACTGCCGTCCGTCGGAATCGTGTCTACGCTCGCCGGGTGCGAAAGCACTTTGCATTCGGCCGCGAGGCCAGCCGCCGTCACTTGTGCCATCATGAATCCCGAATGGACGCCCGGCTCCTTGCTCAGGAACGCGGGCAAACCCTGGTTGAAATCGGGATTCACGAGACGGTCAATCCGGCGCTCCGACATGGTCGCAATGTTGGTCATGACGATCGCGAGCAGGTCGAGCGCGCTCGCAACGGCCAGACCGTGGAAGTTTCCGCCGCTCACCACGTCGCCGTTTTCGAAGACGAGTGGGTTATCAGTTGCGGCGTTCAGCTCGCGACTCACGATTCCTTCGATCCAGTCGAGTGCATCGAGAACAGGTCCATGAACCTGCGGCATGCAGCGAAGCGCGTAGGCATCCTGCACGCGCGGATCCCCAAGGCGGTGGGATTCCCTGAGCTCACTCCCTTCGACCAGGCTCCGCAACAGCTCGGCTGAACGTGCCTGGCCGGCCTGCCCGCGCGCGTCCTGAATGCGGGCGTCGAAAGGCACGGGCGTGCCCAGAAGCGCGTCGAGCGACATCGCACCGGCTACGTGCGCCGTGTGCCAGATGCTACGCGCATCACTGACGGCAAGGGCAGCGATTCCCGTGTGCGCCTGAGTCCCATTGATGAGTGTTATTCCCTCTTTTGGTTCGAGCGTCACGGGCTCGAGCCCGAACCGCCGCAGCGTGTCCGTGGCGTTTCCGCTCGAGCGCGGCGCCTCTGCAGTTCCGTGCGAATGCCAGCTTCGATGGTAGAGCATTCCTTCCCCAATCATTGCCACGCCGAGCGCTGCAAGTGGAGCCAGATCGCCGCTGGCGCCGACGCTCCCCTGCTCCGGGACCGGCGGATAGATGCCGGCGTTAAGCATTCCTAAAAGCAGATCGACGAGGTCCGGCCGCGCGCCGGAATAACCCTTCGCGAGAACGTTCGAGCGCAATAGCATCATCGCCCGCACTTCGCGCTCGGGAAGCAACGGTCCGACGCCGGCGGAATGGCTGCGTACGAGATTCACCTGGAGCTCCGACAGCCGATCGCTGGCGATAGCGACCTCGGAGAGCTTGCCGAATCCCGTGTTCACGCCGTACACGACATCGCCGCGCTCGACGATGCCGGTGACAACTTCGCGGGTTCGAAGCATTCGCGCTCGAGCCGTGTTGGCGAGATTGACCTTCGCGCAATCAACCGCCACTGAGCGCACGTCCTCGATTGTCAGGCTCTCACCGTCCAGCGTGACCATCTTCGTTGCCTGAGTCATTCTGTCGAGGTGCAGTTCAAGTTGGCATGCGCACTTTCGTCAACACGGTCAAGCGACTTCGCTGTCTATCACCTTGCGCAGCGCCGCATCAAACCTCCAACGCGCACTGCTGCCATCCATGTGCACCCCTCCAAGCCAGCGGTCGCTCCCCCCCATGATTACCCAGTCGCGCCTGCCGGAGAGAACATCCTTCCCCGCTTCTGTGAGAACGAGCGGTGCATTGCGGAAGGCTTGCCTCTCCGATTCAGTTTGAGGCGCGCGAACCCGCTCTCCCGAGGGATATACGACCAACGGCACATTGCCGCGACTCAGCCGCTCGAGATATGACGCCGCGCTCGAATCTCCGCAGTAGATGCGCTCCTCACGCTCTGCGGCGTAGCGAAAAACATCACCGAAGGTCGAGTGTCCCTTCGCGACCGCCTCGAGGAGCTCGTGCTCGGCGCGTGAGAGACCGTTGCGCGTCGAGGGAAGCTCTTCGAGAGCCCGCCACATGGCGCCCTCTAGAAATTCAAGGTCGGCGGTCCCGGCGTCGAGTAGTGCGACTATGTCTGTCGGATCGGGAGAGGTGAACGCACGCCAGCCAGCCTTTCCGAGACTCAGCATCTCCGGTGTGATGTCCACTCTCTCTTCGTACAACTCCGGGTAACGTTCCGCTGGAAGATTGCCCAGATATCCGGCAACCGAGACATGCTGGATCGGCGGCACGTGGACGCCATCAAGTGCTGCGGCGCGGTGAGCGATGGCATCCAATATTTGGATGAGCTGCAGTTGATCGTAGAGGTCCCACTCGAACCAGAGAACAAGCCGATCAAACTCGGGAAACCGTTCGAGCAGCGTATCCCGCGCAACGAATTCCTGCGCGAGCTCAGTGAACTCTCCCGCGCCTCCGGAAGACAGATAGCTTGCCCGGACGCGACTCATCTCGGCCAGCGAGAGATCCGCCGGAACGGGTCCATCATGGAGAACGTCGCGCCACGGCAGTATCTCACCAGGAATTCCCGCTTCTCGCATTAGATCGGCGGCACAACCGCCGTTGGTCACATGAAGCGCGCCGCGCAAGGCTATTGGCCCGGCTGCCGGTATGTCGCCTTGTCGTAGTTGAACTTGATGTCCGGCTGCGCGTTCAACGCAATGAAGAAATTGAACGCAAAGTTTCCGTTGGGGCCTCGCGTAAATGCGAAGATGGACCGCCAGTCGTGCAGCTGACGTTGCAACGTGACCGACTGGCTGGCGAACTGATGCGCGTTGAAATCGTAGGTCGTGCCCCATTGCGCCGACCATTTCGGCGTGATGTGGAAGCTGGTCTGGGCAGTCACGTATTGACGGGGTGGTTGTCGGATGAACGGAGTGCCGGCGGTGATTCGGCCGATTGGAACCGCTCCCACCGGATTCGTCTGCTGCTGCAGAATGCACTGGTCGAAAACGAGCGGGTTGCTCGCGTACGCGGCGCATTGTGAGCGCGGATCCTCCTCAACAATCGTCCCGTTTCCTGTCGGCGCACGCTGTCTTACCTGCGAAAAAGAGAATGACGCCTGCCACCCTCTTGTCTCGGGAATCGCGTACTGCCTGTTACGAACGGAAGTCCCAGCAATTGGAGTCGAAGCCAGGCGCTGAGCCAGTGCGTCATCCGCGCTCGGCTCCAAACGCTCTATCTGCGGCGCGCCTTGCGGCACTGCCTTGCCGAATATTCGCGTTAGGGCTGCGAAGATTCCGGACTGGTTGTTGACGCTGAACGAGACATTCATGCCTGTCCGGAAAGGCTTGAAGAGCGCAGTATCGCTGAGAACATTCCCCTGGAACAGAGAGTAGTCGACGCCGAGCCGGAAACCGGGCAGAAGGTCGGAGCTCACATCGTAATCGAAGTGATCGGTGACGAAACCCGACTTGCCGGTCTTCCGCTTGCGCTCGAAGTCGTACGTCAACGGGCTGAACCTCAAAGACATCAATTTGACCTTTCGTCCATCTACCGTTGCGCTCGTATCGCTGGACTTCATTTTCGCTTCCAGATCCTGCGAGAGTGACAGCGTGACTTGTTCCTGCGCGAGGCTTCCGACGTAGCCGATCGGGGATGTGTTGAGCGCTGCGAGATATTCCCGGCTCACAGTGGCTGCTGGTGAGTACTGGAAACTGAACGCGGGGGTGATTGAATGACGAAGTCGTGAGACCCCGAAGATGCCGGGAAAGAGGCCGAAGATGGTGGGCGACGAGGAGAGCGAAAAACTGGCTCGCTTCGACTGATGGACGTACTTCCCACCAGTCTGCTCGCTCCGCACCCAGAAGCCGTGCGGGTCGGTGTTCGTGATCGAGATACTCGGCGACAACTTGAACGAGTTCCGGAAAAGCGTGGGCAGGCCAAACGAAGTGTTCCAGTCTATCTCAGTGCTGTACGTTCGCGCGAACACTCGGTCGATTTTGATCGTCGGATCGGCCTGATCGATGACAGGAATACGAACCGGCGCGTTGTTCTCCTGGTCCGAGACACGGAACGAATTGCTCAGGGTGAATCCGAAGATCTTGATTGGTGATTCAAACGACAGGTTCGTAACACGAGCGTCGCTCTTCACCTGAGTACTATCCCGCACTCCGTTGCGCTGGGAGAATCTGAACCCGAATTCGCCAATCTGCGGAACCTTGAACTGCTCCTGGTTCGAGAGGTTGAGTGACGGCGTCCATTCCAGCCAGGGGGCGATCTCGAGAGTAGGAGTGGAGACGCTGAAGTTAGGGAAATTCTGCGTCACCTCATCACGGCCGGGATACTGCCGCCGGTCGCCACCGATGGAGAATGAGGCGGGACCGAACTGCTGCTGGTAATTGATCCGGCTTTGAATGGTCGCCAGAACCTGACGCGGATCGAATGTCGTCTGCCGCTGGATGACGGTGTTCGTCGCATAGTTGAGATCCATCGTCAGATGTGTCGTCTGCGAAAAATCCTGCTGGTGCGCCCACGAGTACTGAGTATTCCCCGACCCGTCGCGTTGCGCGAGCTTCGATGCACCAAAGCGGCCGGTGAGAAAGCGGTTGAGCCAGCGGTACCTCCACTCGCCGTTGAACCGAACCCAACCGGGGTCGCCCGGCTGCGTGTTCGAGCCGCTTCTCCAGTCCAGCGACACCTGTGCGTCGGAGTAATCGCTGAAGGCGAAGTAATAGCCCAGGTTCTCCAGATGGCGGCGGTACGTCGGACTGTTGCGGAAGAGTTCGCTCAATCCGAAGCGCGGAGTGAGAATCCCGCTTCGCCGGCCCGATCGGATGTCCTGGAAGATGAAAGGCAGCCACATCACTGGAACGTCGCCGATGTACAAGACAGCCGGACGCGCGACCATCAGGCTCCGCGAGATCATTTTGATCTCCTTCGCCTTGAAGTGGTAATCGGGCAGCGAATCGTCGCAGCTTGTGATAATACCGTTACGGACGTAGAACGCCGTCTGTCGCCCCCGGCTCGTGTCAGCAACGAAAACCGCCTTGGGAGCCGTTACGATCCATTGCTCTCCCGATTCGAGCACAGTGCTGATGTTTGTAACGCTCCCGCGACGCGCTTCGATGTTGTATCGGAGCTCCCCCCGGGAAACGACGTCTGCCGCGTTTTGCGTCGGGTCGCGAAGAACGAGCGTGTCACCGCGAGCAACGATGAGCTTCGTCGAATCGTTGTAGATGATCGTGTCGCCAACGAGCAGAGTTACTCCACGTCCGACCGCGGCTGGGTCGCCCTCGAGGTAAAGCGTTCGCGCCTTCGCATCGAAGCGGACGCGAACTCCCTGGTACCGAGTCGCCGAGTATCCGGGTTTGGCCAACAGCGCAGTGGCAGTCGAGTCGAGCTCGGTCCACTTGATCAGCTCTTGAACCTTGGTCGTATCGCGCAATGTCGTATCCGCACGTGCCGGACGCGCCGCTCCCGGACGAGGCGCAGTTGGTCCCGGGGGAGGCGGAGCAGGTCGCGGTATCTGCGCGGCCGCGCTCATGCTCGACAAAACCAGCGCGGCCGCGGCCAGCGGAAGAGCGACACCATATCGTCCTGCGTGCAACCTCATGCGTTGGCGCCGAGTCGCCGGGGTTCTCGCCCGATGGTGTCGGGAGGAGGTTCGCGGTGTTGCCGAAGCAGCTCCTCGCGCTCCTCCGCTTCCCTGCGCCGGCGCCTCCGTGTGACCATGTACGACAGAGCAACGCCGAGCTCGTAGAGCAGGTAAAGAGGAATTGCAAGTGCCAGGAGGGTCGTCGGACTTGCGTCGGGAGTGATGAACGCCGCGACAACGACGGTAACAACAATGGCGTGGCGCCGGAATCGTGTCAGGAGCTGCGGCTTGATGATCCCGAGCGTCGAGAGCATGAGAATGGCGATTGGCAGCTGGAAGGCCACGCCGAACGCCAGCATCATGCTGAACGCGAAGCTGAAGTACTGTTTCGCCTCGATCATCGGAGTGAGCGACGCCGACTCGAAGCCCATGAAGAACTTCAGTGTGAACGGCATCACGATGAAGTAGCACAGCGCGACGCCGCAGAGAAAAAGGAAGATCATCCCGAACAACACAGGAACGATGATCCGTTTCTCGTGCGAGTGGAGCGCCGGCGCGAAGAAGCCCCACAGCTGGTATCCGATCACAGGTAACGCGAATAGAATCCCGAGAATCAGCGACGCATTCAAGACTATCGAGAACGATGTGCCCGGATGAGTGAAGACCAGCTGTCGCCCACGCAGGTACGGCTCGATCGGGCGGGCAAGAATGGCGACGACGTCAAAGCCACCCTGCGACAACACCGTGAAAGACACGACGATGCCTACAACGATTGCGCCGATTATCCAGAACAATCGATGTCTCAGCTCCTCGAGGTGATCGAGGAAGGGCATTTCAGTGTCGGCAGCCGTGCGCGGCACCTTCGTCCGCCCTCTTATGACATCCCGCGCAGGCGTTCCCGCGCCAGTGCGGCCTCGTCCGATTCCGGGAAGAGCCGGATGACTTCGTTGAATGTCCGCTTCGCGGTAGCCGTTCTTCCCGCCTTCTGCTGACTGACGCCGCGCTTGTACAGCGCAGTGGCCGCGCGCAACGAAGTTGGGTACTTCGTGACGACAGTGGCATACGCTGAATCCGCGGCTGCCGTCTTGCCTGCCCCTGCCAGCGACTCAGCAAGATAGAATTGCGCGTCGGCGGCAAGCTCCGAGTCGGGATATTTAGCGAGCAAATCGGCAAAGGCCGCGCGCGCAGCAGTGAAGCCGCCGCGGGCGAGCTGGTCGCGACCCAGCTGGAATAGCTCGTTCGGGCCTGGCTCCTCCACCACTGGGGCTGTAACCGGAGCCGCCGACGTCGATTGCGGCGAGGGGGGCGGAGCCGGGGGAGGCGTCCGGTTGCGCTGCTCCAGTGCTGCCCGCATTTCCCGTATCGATGCCTGACTTTGGCCGCTCGCTTCCTGCACTTGCAGTACACGGTTGCCGACATCGCGTATGCCGCTCTGTGTCTCCGCCCGAACTCGCGTGAGACGCGTGCTCAGCTCAGTGAGCGTATCGTTCAATGCCCGAAGCGTGCTCAGCAGCTGCACCATCTGCATCGCGCGAACCGAATCAACGGTAGCTGTTTCGGCTCGCACGGTGGCAATCTCGTCGCGAAGCTGATTGAAATCAGACTTCGAGGCGAAGCAGCCGGTGGCTGTCATGGCAACAAGCGCTACAATCGGCGCACCTCCGGCCGATTTCCAACGGTACATCGTTACCCTCCGCTGATTATCTCGAATTCGGCGCGTCGGTTGAGTGCATAGGCTTCCTGACTGTTCCCCTGCACCGCCGGCCGCTCCTCGCCGAACGTCACGATCTCCATTCTACCCTCATCCACGCCAAGCGCCGCGAGATATCGCTTGGTCTCGGCCGCGCGTCGCAAGCCCAGCGCAAGATTGTATTCGTCCGAGCCCTGCGAATCCGTGTGACCGACGATGCGGATCCTCATGTCCGGGTGACGCAGGATCACTGGTGCCTTGGCTTCCACAGCCGTCCGCGCCTCGTCGGTGAGCACCGACTCGTCCAGATCGAAGTATATGGTAGCGGCGAGCGCGACTCGCTCGCGGTCATTCACCGGCGCGTTTGTCGCGGGTCCAGCAGCCGCGGCTGCGGCTGCCGCCGCTGCTGCCGCCGATCTCGCCGCCTCAACTCTTGCGATGGAGTCGAGCTTCGCCTGTTCCCGCAGCAAGCTGTCCGTATTGACACGGCGGGGAGCGGGACGCTCGGGTGTCTTGCGGCGACATCCGGCGATAGTGATTCCCAGAACGAGGGTGACGAGTACGCTGCGGGCGATTGTTGACATTGGCTTGGAATGGGGTGGGTTGCGCGTAAATCCTGACATTTCTAACGGTTCAACATCGCTGACCACGACGCGAGTCGCGCACCCGCATTATAGGTCAACTGCCGGAACCGGCCCGATTCGGTATCCAGTACCCAGATCTGCTTCGAGCCTCCGCGGGTCGATGACAAGGCGAGATGACGCCCATCGGGTGCCCACGTGGGTCCCTCGTTTTCACCTTCGCTCGTGAGACGCCGCGGCTCTTTGTCGCGGATGTTGATCATCCATACCTGAAAATCGCCATTTTGCTGCTCGTATGCGACCGTTCGCCCGTCCGGAGACCAATCCGGCGCTGTGCGGTAAGTGCGCACTCCCGGCACAAACGGCGTCAGCAGCTGCACGTTCGTCCCGTCGGCGTCCATCGTGTAAACCTCAGGAAAACGGGAGCGGCCCGAGATGAAAGCGATCTGACGGCCATCGGGACTGAATGTCGGCGATTGGTTGTCGCTGCCACGGCCGAACGTCAGGCGCTGCGGCGCCATCGATCCGTTTGCCGCGTCAGAGCTCACCATCAGCAGATCGCTGCCAGATTCGTCGCCGCTCGAGTACACGATGTATCTGCCATCCTGCGAAAAAACCGGTGTGATGTTGAGTCCTGTCGGACTCATCGATCGAGACACGCCTGTCTCCATATCGAGCTGCTCGATCTGAGTTCCGGCATTGCTCATTCGCGAGTACACAACGCGCCGCCCGTTCGGATGCCACGCCGGTGACATCGCGGTCCCCTTGTCAGTCACGGCGCGATCGTTCTGCCCGTCGCTGTCCACAATTCTGATCAGTCCGTTGTGGACGTAAGCGATGCGAGTCGCGGCGATTCCGCGCTTCCCGGTGATCCAGCTCTCGACTTCGTCGCTCACGCGGTGAATGCTCATCCGCTCATTGTCCTTAGCCGCCGCTCTCACCTGAGCTTCAGATCGAATCAGTCGCTCGGCCGCTGTGGTGATCGCGAGCGCTACCGAGTCGCGGCGTTCGTCATCCCACCGCGCACGGCCGCGGCGGATATATGCCGTAGCTGCCGAATCACGCCGCAGAGAATCGCGAACGACGAAGCGCTGCGCGCGAGGGTCCTTCTTGACGGGCGGTCGGCGCATGATCGCGGCGCGTGTTCGGAGCACGCGCGTCACCGAATCGTTCAACGCCTTCTCGCGAAGGGTCGTCTCGGTGGTGAGGGAATCGCGGATGGCGTCGTCGCGGACGGGAGGCACGACCGCCAGCGGGAAGTCGCGCGCCTCGACGCGACGCTTGGCGGCGACGTCGTACAGCGCGACTCGCAGAGCGCCGTTGGCACCGCGTCGCGGGGCTATGATCGCGGCAGCTCCCAATGTCCTGAAGAGCTCGTAGTTCGGGTCCTGCCCTGCCGCCGGCATTATCCCCATGAGAGTACTGGCATCGAGAGGAATCGGCGAGACGCGATCGCTGTAGTCGAGATCGCGCTGAATGATCGCCCTCACTGAATCGCCCGGCGTACTGTCGACAGGCAGGACGACCACCCGCGGGATAGTGCCCCGTGGATAGCTCAGCCCGAGCCGAACACCCGGGGTGGTTGTGGTATCCTGTGCACGGAGGTCGTCGGGCGCGACAAGCGGGGCAACACACGCGCACACCGCGAGGAAGTAGAAGCGTGAGCTCATCTCAAAACACGTGGGTCAAAGCTGAAGACAACTGGGAGCACGTCATCGGGGAAGCCGTCGGGGAGCCGTCCAAAATTTGGACCTGCGGATTCTATTGCGCCTGTCGCCTCGAGGTCGAATGCATAGGATCCCGAGCGCGTGACGAAACGCACGATTTTCACCAAGCCGTCGCGATATATCAGAAACATCACTTCTGCGCGTAGCGCGGAATTCGTATCACTCGGCTTAAAGTTGAGCGCGATTTGCCGGACGATATTGTTTAGATACCCTGGGAAGGGAAAATCGATTCCTTCGGTTTGGACTGTCGCAACGTCGGTGCCCTTCCCGCCGATTGGTCCGCCTCCCGCTTTCGGCGCAGTCGTTTTCGGCAGTGGCTTGGCTGCGGGCGGAACAGGAGTCGAACGCGCCGCCGCTTTTTTCGGGACCGGTTTTGTCAACGGCACTGCACGCTCTTTCGGAGTCGGAGGCGCGACAGGCGGTGCGGCTGGCGGCGTCACCGGCGCGGGAGTCTCCTCGGGTCTGACTTCGCCAATCGCACGCTCCCCCGGAGGAGCGGCGACGATGTCCACTTTGTAAATCGGTGGCAGCGCACCCATCGCCCGCTCGCGCGACGCGACGAACGCCAGCGCAACCGCCGAGAGATGAAGCGCGATCGACAGTCCCATCGGGCCGCCGAAATGAACAGGCTGTCTACGAGCGTGCACTATCGCTGCACCTCGGGCTCGGCAACGAGGCCAACGTCCGCAATGCCGCTGGCGCGCATCACCGCAAGGACCTGCACAACGGATCCGTACGGCACTCCGGCATCCGCACGAAGATAAATCCCCTGCTGGCCCCGCTCCGATGCGAGCGCCTTGAAGCTCGCCCGGAACTCGGCGAAGCTCAGCGTCGCGTCTTCGACGTGAATGCGCCCGGTCTTGTCCACAGTCACGACCAGGCCGCTCTTGGGCTCGAGCGGCCGCGCCTCGGCCTTCGGGAGGGTCACGTCGACTCCGCCCTGCATGATAGGAGCGGTGATCATGAAAATCACCATCAGCAGCATCATCACGTCAATTAGACTCACGACGTTGATCTCAGCGTTCAGTTGCATTCGCTCCCGTCGTCTCGCCATCTAGATCCGGCCCTCGCGAACCATCAAGGCAATCAGCTCCGACCCGAACCCGTCGAGCTCGCCATCCAAACGGTTCAATCGATGTGCGAAAATGTTGTACCCGAATACCGCGGGAATGGCGACAGAAAGCGCAGCAGCTGTCGCGATGAGCGCTTCGGCAACCCCGGGAGCGACTGCTCCGATGTTGCCCGAACCCTTGGTCGCGATGCCGAGGAACGAGTCGATAATTCCGAGGACTGTGCCAAGGAGTCCGATCAGCGGGCTCGCGGAACCGATTGTTGCGAGGGTTGGAACAAACCGCCCCATCTGATCGCGCACCGCTCCACTTTCGGAATCGAGCACGAGCCGCAGTGCCTCGACCTGCGATGCACTGAGCCGCGCTCCGCGTTCCGGCGTTGCTCCAAGCGCGGGAGTCGTCTCGTGAAGGAATCGAAGCGCCCGCAGCATGACGCTTCTCTGCGGGCTTGGCGGAGATCTCCTGGCAAGATCGGCCGCGATGTCGAGCGACGGGGCGTCCTCGAACGAATCCATGAATCTGCGCCCGGCGGACTGTGCGCGCCTGAATTCGACGGTCTTCGCAATCATGATCGTCCAGCTTACGAGCGACAGAATAACGAGGATGCCGAGGACAACTTTTGTCGCTGCTGTCGAGCTGGTGACGAGCTCTATTGGCGAGGAGGGAACGGCCGCCCCGACCTGCAGCATCAATTCGATATTCACGATTGCTGCAATGCGCTCGTCGCCTCCGCCCAGGCGAATGTCTTTGCGAGTCCATCCGCGAGCGAGACGTGCGGCTCCCAGCCAAGAACAGCGCGCGCCTTGTCGACGTTGAGAAAGGATTCCTGCAACTCGCCGGGCCTTCGCGGGGCAAAAGTGATTTCAGCCGTGCTCCCCGCCGCTTCCTGGAGGATGCGCGTCAGGTCCAGCACGGATGTTCCAACACCCGTGCCGATGTTGAAGCTTCGCTCATCCACGGTGCCGGCGGGCGGAATTGCGACCGTCGCACCGAGGAAGACGGCGTTCGCGACATCACCAACATAGACGTAGTCGCGCGTTTGCTCACCATCGCCGTAGATCGTGAGCGGGTTTCCCGCGAGAATCCGGTTGCAGAAAATCGCGACCACGCCTGCCTCACCATGCGGATCCTGTCTCGGTCCGTACACATTCCCGAAGCGAACCGAGACGTGCTCCAGCCCGTGAATCCGGCCGTAGTAGGCAAGGTAGTATTCGGACGCCAGCTTCGAGATTGCGTAAGGTGAATCCGGCTCTTTTCGATTCGTCTCCACGTTCGGCGGCTTGTTGAAGTCGCCGTAGATTGCACCGCCGGTCGATGTGAATACCACCCGCGTATTCCTACCGCTCTGTCTCACGGCTTCGAGAAGATTGACGATGCCAATGATGTTCGTCGTGGCGTCGAAAACCGGATCGGCTACGCTGCGCCGCACATCCATCTGCGCCGCGAGGTGGACCAGCACGTCGAATTCCCCTTCACGCGCCAGGCCCGCGGCTTCGGGGGAGGTTACGCTGATGCGGTGGAGATTGGCTCTTTCCGGAACGTTGCTGGCTTTTCCGTTGGAGAGATCATCGATGATGTCGACGTCGTAGCCGTTCGCGAGGAAGTGGTCAGCGACGTGCGATCCGATGAACCCCGCCCCGCCTGTAATGAGTGCGCGCGCCGTCATTCGCCGGGCTGAAGGTCCCGGGCGCGAAGCTGCGGAGTGAGGGGGGCGATCACTGTCATGTGTCGCCCTAATCTAATCCTTAGCTACCTCTCAGGCACCGAAAATTTTCACTGCTGAGCGCCTCGTGCTAGCGCATTCTGGCCGTGAGTCGCGCCGGCATTCCGGCTCTCACCGTCGGCTGATCATGATCGACGACGAGAGCGGTGATCGCGAATGGCGTCACGCGCACCACCTGCGCAACGGCGGCCGGTACCGGTGGCGCGGGATGAGTCGGGTCCACCGTCGCATCCATCAGTGTGAATTGATCGCCGACGGCGACATCATTTCCCGCTTCGAGGCTGAGGACAACGTAACTCTGCAGCGTCGGAAGAACGGGATCGTTGTGAACCCATAGCACGTGCGCCGGGCGACCGTTGGAGACTGGAAAACGAGTCGCGGTGGCGGCAGGGACTGCACTTTCCACCCCAACGAGCAGCTGGTCGAGTCGGATGTCGCCGAATTGCCTGACTATGCGAGCAAGCGCGGGCTGGCCCGGCTCGACGCTCTCGACACGCACGATTCCCGTGGGAATCATCAGCTGCGACCCGTCGTCGATCGACGCTCCCGGGATTACAATGAGATATCGGTCCCCTACCCGAGCGACTCGGCCGCTCGGCACCTGGACGAAAACGGGGTCCTCGAGCTGGAAACGTTGATCGCTCGCTTTGGCAGCGATGCCCGGCCGGTCATACGCGGCAGCCAGTCGTCCGGCTCCGCTGGGACCGCCTTCCCTGTCCACATACGGAGCGGCTTCTACTTCTCCCACTCGAACGACTCCAACCCGGTCGCGTCCCAGGACTTCGCCGGTTCCCGGAATTCGGTCGCTGACATACGCTGGCAGCGTTGAGAATACTGTTCGCTCCAGGCCGGTGGGCGCCGGCGCAACGGGTTTCGTCATTACGCGCGCGAGAACTTCCGGCCTGACTTCACTGCCGGAAATCCGGATTACCTCGCCGGGATAGATCCAGTGCGGATTCTCTACGACGTCAGTATTCCGTTGGAACACTTCGGGCCATCGAAATGGATCCTTGAGGTACGCGTTGGCAATATCCCAGAGAGTGTCGCCCTTCTTCACAACGTGCGTGACCTCGCCCTCGACGGGAGCGGCGGCTGGTGCCACAGTCGGCTCCGGCTTTTTTGGAGAAGGAGCGGTTGGCGTCGGGGTCTGCGCAGACAGCCATCCGGCTGCAACGAGTGTCAGCCCGGCGACGAGAAACGTGAGGAGGCTCATCGAGAGCCGCTCACGAGCGAGCTTGACAGGACGGACGGTGGTCAGCTGCATGAATTATCTCCGCAAAGGGCTAAGGTGCCGATTAGTAGACTATTCGGCTCGGCCCCGCGTCACTTGCTGGCACTCACTCGAGAGGAAACGACCACCTGCGGGTCGCTTCCTGCTCAGTGGGTACTAATCAGAAGGGCAGATCGTCGTCCTGATCTTCCAACGCGGCCGGGAAATCATCGAAGTTCGAATCAGTCGCGCCCTGGCCCGCCCGGCTGCCACTGCGCGCAGGCGTTCGCGCGCGAGAATCGGAATCCGAGTCGTAGTCCGCGCCGCGTCCACCGCCAGAGCCGCTGCCAAGCATTATCAGATCGCGAACGTTGATCTCCGTCGTGTAGCGTGTCTGGTTTTCCTTGTCCTGCCACTGGCGGTACTCGATGCGGCCCTCGACGAAAAGCCGGTCGCCCTTCTTGCAATACTTCTCGACAACATCGGCGAGCCCTGTGGCCTTTCCGTTCCACACGACGCACCGGTGCCACTCGGTCTTTTCCTGTTTTTCTCCGGTGGCGCTGTTCCACTGCCGGCTTGTCGCCAGCGAAAACGTGGCGACCTTCGCGCCGCCGGTCGTTGTGCGTATCTCAGGATCGCTTCCGAGGTTTCCAATCAGACTGGCCTTGTTCAGACTCCGACTCACGTTGCCTCCCGGCGAGGGTTTCTGTTCTCGCCCACTATGGTAAACACACTTTCGCTACGCCGCGCATCCCTAACTCTTCCGCTGTCATCCTTCGATCGCGTGCCGGAGAACAAGCGCGTCTTCGACAGGGTTCCGATAATACCTGGCTCTTCGCGCCAGACCGGCAAATCCACGCGACGTGTAGAGCGCGATCGCGGCTGCATTCGATTCACGAACCTCGAGAAAAACCTCGCGCGCCCCTCGCTCACGCATCATTCCAAGTCCGGCATCCAGCAGTCTGCCCCCCAGGCCACGCCTCCGCGACTGGGGCGCGACCGCCAGATTCAATACTTCCGCTTCATCAGCGACTGCCGCGGCAATCACGTAACCGCACACCGATTCCGAAAGACCTTCTGTCGCCACTAGAAAGATAGCCTGCCGCAATCGCAGCAGATCGCGAAACGTTCCCTCCGACCACGGGTCGCCGAATGAGGCGCGCTCGATCTCGACAATGGCGGGGACATCCGCTGGAATCGCGGCTCGAAAGCTCGTTCCAACCGCAGTCACGGGCGTCACGCACCAACCCCCAGCGCCTTTCCATGCGCCAGCTCCCACCGAACCTGCGCCTCCGCGAGACGGCCATAATCCGGCTCCCACGTCTCAATCGCGACAGGTCCCGCCGATACGACTTGATCGAGAAGCCGAGCAACTCCCCGCGCGTGTGGCGTCGCTTGAACGGTCTGCCCCGGGCCAAGGAGTGACGCTCCCTCAGCTGCTGCAGCCTGCGCCAGCTCGCGCCCGCCGACGATCGTGATCCCACCGCGCTGCACTATCGAATCGCCGTTCTCACATTCGACGAGCATTGCAAACCACTCGTCGCGCATTGCCGGGAGCACCGAGAGATACAATCGGTTCTCCACAGGATTGGATGCTGAAGCCACCGACAGCAACAGCGATGAAACCGCATGCATCGGGCATCCGATACCAACTGCGATTCCCTTCGCAACCGAACCTGCTATCCGGAGACTTGTGAAGCTGCCCGGGCCCGCTCCGCAGATCACGCGGTTGATCTCATTGACGTGAACGCGCGCTTCGTCGAGACATTCCACGACAGACGGCAACACTCTCTCTTCGCGGCCGTCACGAGACGGAGTGCCTGACGCGGGCAGCGTCCTTTCTGCGATTACGCTGCGCCCACGCAAGAGAGCCACGCTGCCGGCGTAGGTCGAGCCTTCGAGGGCAAGCGTGTAGTCTGTCATCAGCCTGCGAGCAGCAGCCGGCGATGCGGATCGTCCGCGGAATAGTCGATGTCGATTGGCAGATGATCCTGGGGGATCCTGGGGCCTGCGCGCTCCGGCCATTCGACAATAATCATCGCGTGCTCCGACATCATGTCGTCCCACCCAATGTTCGTTAGCTGTAGAGGATTGTCGAGACGATAGAGATCGACATGATAGACCGGCGACCGAGGAGCGGAATAACGGTGCACAAGCGCGTATGACGGACTCGTCACCGGCTCCGCAACCCCGTAGCCCTCACAGATCGCCTGGGCGAGAGTAGTCTTTCCCGCCCCGAGGTCGCCGGTGAGAGTGATCACGAGCGGCGGAGAGCTTGCGCAGCCGAGCTCCCTTCCCCATTCCCGAAGCTCTTCCTCATCCAGCACCAGTCGCCCGCGCTCCGCGAGAGGCGGCACCACGTGGCGATGTGTCTGCATTACCGGCGAACCTGAATCCCGGCGAACGCGCCACGAGACCGCGCGCGCGTGCCGTCCGCTTTCGCCCTGATTTCGAAGAGCTGGTCGCGAAGCCGCGCCGCTGTCTCGAAATCGAGCGCCGCTGCCGCGTGCTTCATCTCCTGCTCGAGCTGGGCGATGAGCTCGGTTGGATCCATCGCCCCGTAAGCCTTCGCCGACTCCGCGACTCGGCGCGCCTGCTCTCCCTGGCGCGCTTCTCTCGACTCGCGAGCATCAGCAACACGCGTAATGAACCGCACCTGATCGGTGCTCTTCGTTACGCTCATCGGAACGATCCCGTGCTCGAGATTGTACGCGCGCTGCATCTCTCGGCGTCGCCCGGTCTCGCCGATTGCACGCTCCATCGATCCGGTCATTCGGTCGGCGTAAAAGATTGCTCGGCCATTCACGTGCCGCGCCGCACGACCGACTGTCTGAATCAGTGAGCGGTCGCTGCGAAGAAAGCCTTCCTGATCCGCATCGAGGATCGCGACGAGTGACACTTCGGGCATGTCCAGCCCTTCGCGCAGCAGGTTGATTCCGATGAGAACGTCGAACTCACCAAGGCGAAGACCTCTGACGATCTCCATTCGCTCGATGGCATCGATATCCGAGTGCATGTACCGGACGCGAACGCCCATCTGCTGCATATAGTCAGTGAGATCCTCCGCCATCCGCTTGGTCAGCGTAGTGACGAGAACTCGCTCGCCCTTTCGCTCGCGAAGACGGATCTCATTCAGCAGATCGTCGACCTGCCCGCGAACCGGCCGGACGTCGATCTCGGGATCAACGAGTCCAGTCGGCCGAATGATCTGCTCGACCACTGCGCCCTCGGAGAGGCGTAGCTCGATGTCACCAGGCGTTGCCGAGACGTTCAACGCACGAGGGGTCAATGACAGGAACTCATCGAACATGAGCGGCCGATTGTCGAGCGCACTCGGAAGACGGAAGCCGTATTCGACGAGTGTCAGCTTCCGCGCGCGATCGCCATTGAACATGCCGCCGACCTGAGGTAACGTGACATGCGACTCGTCAACGACGAGAAGAAAATCCTCAGGGAAGTAATCGAAGAGACATGCGGGCCGCTCGCCCGCCGCTCGTCCGGACAAATGACGGGAGTAGTTCTCGATTCCGGCACACGTTCCTATCTCGAGCATCATCTCGATGTCGAAGTTGGTGCGCGACTCGAGACGTTGCGCTTCGAGCAGCTTCCCCGTCGTGCGCAGCTCAGTGAGGCGCTCGACGAGCTCGGCCCGAATCAGCTCGACCGCTCGCTGGATAGTCGGCCTGGTTGTCACAAAATGCTTCGCGGGGTAAATCGCCGCCTTCTCGAGGTTCGCGATGACTTCACCTGTGAGCGGGTCGATCTTGGAGATTCGCTCGATCTCGTCGCCCCACATCTCGACGCGAACGCCCTGCTCCTCGTAGGCGGGAAGAATCTCGACGGTGTCGCCGCGCACACGGAACGTCGCGCGCTCGAAAGCAACGTCGTTCCGCGAATACTGGATCTTCACCAGCGACCGGAGAATATCGTCGCGGGGAATTCTCTGTCCTTTCGTGAGCGTCACCATCTGCTCCCGATAGCTCACCGGATCGCCGAGTCCGTAGATCGCTGACACGGTGGCGACGATGACTACGTCCTCCCGCTCCATCAGGCTCGACGTCGCGCGAAGGCGGAGACGATCTATGTCCTCGTTGATCGACGCGTCCTTCTCGATGTACGTGTCGGTGGTCGGCACGTAGGCTTCGGGCTGGTAGTAGTCGTAGTACGAGATGAAGTACTCGACGGCATTGTGCGGGAAGAAGCTCTTGAGCTCGCCGTAGAGTTGGGCGGCGAGGGTCTTGTTGTGCGACAGAACGAGAGTCGGGCGGCCGAAGTTCTTGATGACGTTGGCGACCGTCATCGTCTTGCCTGAGCCGGTTACGCCGAGGAGGGTCTGGAACCGGTCCCCGCGCTCGAGCCCGCGGGTGAGCTCCGCTATCGCATGGGGCTGGTCACCGGCCGGCTCGAAGGGGGCTCGGAGATCGAATTCGACCGTGGGCATCCTCTAAATATAATCCATGCCTCCGGTGTTTATTCGGGGGTCTCGTGAGTCGAGCTTTCCTGGGGCCCATGAACCACGTCGCGAAGACAGATGGAAGCGCGGCCGCTCCATTACGCGCTGCCGATTCACGGTATGACGACGACGCACCAGCGTGGTCCCCAGACGGCAAAAAAATCGCCTTCTCGGCGTACAACCGGCAGTCGCCAATGATCCAGCCGTGCTAATTATCGCTGGCCAGTCTTTCCTTTCGCGTCACTTCCGTGACCCCCTTAACCCTGCGTGCGGCTTTCAGAATCCGTTGCAAATGCGCGAGGTTTTCTACCTCGACTGCCAAGGCCCCGGTGACGTGGCCATCAGAGCTCTGCAACTCAAAGCTCCGGATATCGGTATCGGTCGCGGATACCGCCTTGGCCAGATCAGCATAAAGCCCGCGCCGGTCCGTCGCATCGAGAACGAGGCGCACCATGAACCGCTCGCCCTCGAGCTCCTTCCAGTCGATGTCGAGCCGACGTTCCGGCTCCAACACGAGCATCAGCAGATTGGGACAATCCGCGCGATGGATGCTCACGCCGCGCCCGCGCGTGACGTAGCCGACCACAGGATCACCCGGCACCGGCTGGCAGCACTGCGCATAACGCACCATCAGTCCGTCGACACCCTGGATGCGCACCCCCTTCGGGCTGCCGCGCATCTTGTCGACGAGCCAGTCGAGGGGACCTGTCTTCGCGGGGGGGTCGGTCATCTCCGATTCGGGGTAGAGATGCTTCAGCACCTGCACAATCCCGAGATCGCCCTGGCCGATTGATTTGATGAGATGGTCGGCGTCGTTCAGCTTCAACGACTTCGCCGCGGCCTCCAGCTGCTCCTCCGCCGGCTTCGGCAGCCGCCGCCGCTTTACCTCACGATTGAGAATCTCGCGGCCAAGCTTCTCCGACGTGTTCTGCTCCTCGATGCGCAGCCGCTGCCTGATCTTGTGACGAGCCCGGCCGGTGCGCACGTGCGAAAGCCAGTCGCGACTGGGTCTCGCGGAAGGAGAGGTGACCACCTCCACCGTATCGGAGTTGCGAAGCTCGCGCGCTAAAGTCGCCTGCCGGCCATTGATGCGGGCGCCGCACGCATGCAGGCCAACTTCCGTATGTACCGCAAACGCAAAATCGATCGGAGTGGCGCCCTTAGGCAGCTGAATCACGTCGCCCGTTGGCGTGAAGACGAAAATCTCGTCCTGATAGAGGTCGAGCTTCAGGAATTCCAGGAATTCATCGGGCGTCTTCGCATCGAGCTGGAGTTCGAGCACCTGACGGAACCAGTGCAGCGCACGGTCGAGCTCGTCGGCGCTCTTCGCGTCTTCCTTGAATCGCCAGTGCGCGGCAATTCCGTACTCCGCCGTCCGATGCATCTCGCGCGTTCTTATCTGAATCTCGAACAGCTGGCGGTTCGGCCCGAAGATCGTCGTGTGCAGCGACTGATAACCATTCGACTTCGGCTGCCCGACGTAATCCTTGATTCTCTCCTGGAGCGGAGTGAATCGCTCGTGGATGACGCCGAGCGCATGGTAGCAATCGGGAACGGAGTCGACGAGCACGCGAATCGCGAGAAGATCGTAAATCTCCTCGTACGGCTTGTCCCACTTCGTCATTTTTTTGTAAATGGACCACAGGTGCTTCGGCCGTCCCGTTACCTCGACGTTTGGAATGCCGGCGTCGTTCAGCAGCTTGAGCAGGGGATCGCGCACCTGCTCGATCGTCACTTCGCGCTCGGCTCGCCGCTGCGCTACCAGCTTGGCCAGGGCCTTGTACTCCGACGATTCCATGTGCTTGAAGGAGAGATCCTCGAGCTCCCATCGCATGCGCGCCATTCCGAATCGATGGGCGAGCGGCGCGTAAAGATCTCGCGTCTCCTGGGCAATCCGCCGCCGCTTCTCCGCCGGCAGGTACTCGAGCGTCCGCATGTTGTGCAGGCGGTCAGCGAGCTTGATGAGAATGACGCGTGCGTCGCGGGCAATCGACAGCAGCAGCTTCCGGTAGTTCTCGACCTGCCTGTCCTGGGATGAATTGATCGGGAGGTGGCCGATCTTTGTAAGTCCGTCGACGATCTCGGCGATTTCCTTCCCGAACTCTGTCTCGATCTCGGCGACGTCTACCGCCGTATCCTCGACCACGTCGTGGATGAGACCGCTCGCCACCGTAACAGTGTCGAGCTGAAGGTCGGCGAGAATCTTCGCGACTTCCACGCAGTGCGACACGAAGTTCTCACCCGAGAGGCGCTTCTGGCCGAGGTGGGCGGCTTCGCTGAAACGGTAGGCACGGGCGAGCAATTCCTGGTCGAGCCGCTCCGGGAGCGGCTGGCCGTTGTCGTTCCAGCCGGGAATGATCGTCTGCGCTTGGATCGCCGTCACAGCAGTCCTGCCTCCGCGAAACTCAGATAACGCCCCCTTCCAATAATAATGTGGTCCTGCACCGGTATGTCGAGTATGCGCCCCGCCTGCACGAGCTGCTCTGTGACGATGCGATCGTCGCTGGATGGAGTTGGATCGCCACTCGGGTGATTGTGAATCAGAATTATCGCTGCCGCATTTTCCGCGATCGCCTCGCGAAACACCTCGCGCGGGTGGACGAGAGACGAATTCAACAGTCCGCGCGTTACCGCGATGTCGCGCTCGAGCCGGTGCTGCGAGTCTAGCACGGCCACATGAAATTCTTCGACCGGTAGATCCTGCAGGCGTTGCCCGAAAATCTCATGGACATCACGCGGGCATCGCACCGGCACACCTTCATCACGCTCCTCTGCCGCCATGCGTCGTCCGAGCTCGAGTGCAGCATGTACGGCAACGGCACGAGCGGTGCCGACGCCGGAGAGGCTCGTCAGTGCAGCGACCGGCTGCGATGACAGTC
>JBDSVO010000228.1:0-6633 GCA_039927215.1 Gemmatimonadaceae bacterium | reverse complement strand
GGCGGCGAAATCTTCGGGCGTATTTCGGTTCGCGCGCACGAACTCGCCGTTGGTCCCGACGGCAGCCTGTTCCCAGCCACGCGAAGCGGTCAGCTATTGTTGTTGCGTCCGGCCCCGGTGGGAGCATTCGCTCGCGCACGTCCAGCGATAAACGGCGATGCATCCGAGCTGGTGGGTACCTGGCGTCTCGTCGAGTTCTGGGACCGCGATTCTGTGGCGGCGCCCAAGCGTTACCGCTACGGCGAGCGGCCAACTGGGTACTTCGTCTACGACCCCACCGGCCATGTGTCGATCCAGATTCTGAGTGGCCCCGCTCATCCAATCATCGCGCGCGAGCGAGGCGAGGACTGGTTCCGGACAGCGTCACTCGATGACCTTCGCGCGGTCGTCGAAAACTTCCGGGCTTACTTCGGGACCTATAGCGTGGATCGCGAGCGAGGCGTGGTTGTACATCACGTAGAAGGCGATTCCCGCGCTCTGTACACCGGTAGCCCGCAGCGGCGACAATTCCGACTGGTCGGCGACTCGCTCATCATCGGGAACGATACGACTGCGCGACGTGTGCTATTACGCGTACGCTAGGGTGATGCGAGCCGTCGCGCCCGGGTAGATGGCACTATCGCTCGCACAGAGAGGACCAACTTGACCGCAAATGCGGGTAGTATTGGACTCGCCATCGAGCCGAACAATGCTCTGCTGCTGCGCTTGCGTGGGCATCGCTGTCTCTCGGTTCGTGAGTTCGATCGCGCAATGACGGATCTTAAACGAGACGCCCGGCTGGACAGCACTATCTATGGTATCTGCTACCACCTCGGCGTGCTGCGCTTTGCCAAAGGCGATTTTGCCGGAGCGACGGATGCGTTCACACGTGCGCAATCGCGCGCTCCGGATTCAAGCGAGCTCACCGGTGCGACGGACTGGTTATGGATGTCACTGATGCGAGCAGGCCGAAGAAGGGAAGCAACAGAGATGCTCGCGCGACATCCTGATTCGATTTCCGCAAACAACGCGTATGCCCGGCGTCTCAAATTGTACCGCGGAGAGATTGGGCCGAACGACGTCTTCACTGCCGCTGACACTTCGGACATCCAGGTTGCGCCACTCAGCTGCGGATTGGGCAATTGGTATCTAATCCGCGGTGACACGACGAGCGCACGACGCTGGTTCGAGCGATCGATTCAATCCGGCGGGTGGCCGGCATTCGGATTCATCGTATCGGAAGTCGAGCTGCGCCGGCTCCGGGCAGAGCTGAGAGCGAAGTCAGTCGAGATAACCTGACTCCTCGTCTTGTATTGTCTAAGTCCAAGTGCTATCATTTGTTTCGCGATTCGCGAATCAAGAAATATGGAGCAAAAATGAAACAGGAAGCGCTCAAATCATATGACATTGTTGTAGCTCTCCAACTCGCTGAAAAACCGGAATCATCTTATGCCGCGATTGCTTCGGCTCTCTCTATGAGCCTTAGTACCGCTCATGAATCTGTTGAGCGTCTGCAATTGGCTGGTTTGCTTCGACCAGGCTCACGTCAGGTCAATCGCCATTCACTGGTTGAGTTCCTTGTACATGGGGTTCGGTACATGTTTCCGGCGTCGCTAGCCGGGCAGGCTAGAGGCGTACCCACGGCTCATTCCGGTCCTGGTCTCGCCAGCGAATTCATTTCTGATCAGGCCATCGTTTGGCCGGATATCAATGGCAGTGCGGTCGGAACCTCCATCACGCCGCTTCATTCGAAAGCGAAGAAATTACCAACGAAGTCTCCGCCTGTGTACGAGCTGCTGACGCTCGTCGATGCGATAAGAGTTGGACGAGCGCGAGAACGCTCCCTGGCTGTCGTGAAACTGAAGGAGCGTTTGGCGCCGGCAGCGTAGCATGGCGGCACGAATGGTTTCACAGTCGCTCTTGCGAGTGGTGAGCATCGCTAAGTCACTCGAAGATCTGTCTGGAGACGTGGTATTTATTGGTGGGGCAATCGCGCCACTTCTGCAGACACATCCAGCGATACCGGTTATTAGAGCGACCAACGACGTTGATGCCGTGATCGCTTCAACGAGTTATTCAAACTTCGGCTTGGTACAGGAAAGGTTGATTGCCCTCGGATTCAAGCTCGATTTGTCTAACGCCAAACACGCAAACAGGTGGCGTGCCCCTGACGGCACTCCTTTCGATCTCGTCTCGGCAGGTGCGCATCTGGGAGGCACAGGCAACGAATGGGATCAAATCGCCCTCGACTCCGCCGTCGAGACCGAACTCGAAGCCGGTCTCCGTATTCGTCACTCGAGTGCGACTGGATTTCTAGCACTGAAGTGGGCAGCCTTCTGGGATCGAGGTGCAGAGGACCCGTTCAGCAGTCATGACCTCGAAGACATTCTTGCACTTGTTATCTCGCGCGACACCATTGTGTCGGAATTCAGAAACTCCGAGAGCAGGATCCAGGATCATATTCGACTCGGACTCGAGTGGCTTACCAAAAGCAGCGACTATGAAGATCTCGTTGCCGCCCATTTGAACAACGCTCAAGACTTCAGATGGGTTGCCCAAACGTTGCACGACCGGTTTCGCGAAATGTTGGAGGCGGCGCCGTTGCCATAGACAGCAATCTCCGCATTACCTGCGCTCGCGCGTGACGTTGATACGTAACAGCGACGCCGCTTAGCTTAAATAATCACAGGAAGCAGCCACCATTTCGAGTGCGCGCATGCGATTAGCAGAATTCATACTGATAAACCGGGCGGCGATTCTCGCTGATTGGGAAGCGTTCGCGCAATCCTGCTCTCCAGCCAGCGGTTCGATGAGCATCACGGCGCTCAGCGATCACGCGAGCGAGATGCTCACGGTCATCGCCGAAGACCTCGAGACGGTGCAGGGTGCCCATGCGCAAAAGGAAAAATCAAAAGGAAACGCTCCTCCACTCGATGACAATGAGAGGACCGCGGCGGAGAAGCATGGAACGGGCCGGGCGGTAAGCGGTTTTTCAATCGAGGAGATGGTGGCTGAATACCGCGCGCTGCGCGCCAGCGTGATTCGGCTGTGGACGAAGTCGCAGGACACTATTACTCCGACCGATCTCGAGGATCTGATCCGATTCAACGAGGCAATCGACCAGTCACTGGCAGAATCGGTTACGCGTTTCTCGGAGGATCTCGATGAGTCGAAGGAAATGTTCCTGGCAATCCTTGGCCATGACTTGCGTTCTCCCATCAGCGCGGTGATGACGTCGGCGAGTTTCATGCTCGAGACCGAGGAGCTCGAGGAGCCGCACCTGACGCTGACCACGAGGATCGTGAGCGCATCGCATCGAATGAACCACATGGTCGGCGCGCTGCTGGACTTCACGCGGAGCCGGCTCGGCGGAGGCATTCCCGTCGTTCCAAAGCCCATGAACATGGGCAAGCTCATACATGACGTAGTCGATGAGCAGGTCGCCGCAAACCCTCAACGCAAGATCACGATCGACGCGCGTGGCGCCCTCGATGGTGAATGGGACTGCGAGCGAATTACCCAGGTCGTATCGAATCTGATCAGCAATGCATTCGAGCACGGATCGGATCGTACCGCTGTCGAAGTGGATGTACATGGTGACGATGAGAACATCGCGATCGCGGTACACAATCGGGGTGCTGCAATTCCGGAGGAGCAGCTCGACGGAATCTTCAGCGCGATGAAGCGGCAGTCTCTCGCCAGCGCCGCGGCGAGTGGTCCTACCGGCAATCTCGGTCTCGGGCTTTACATTGCCGACCGGATCGTGCGGGCTCACCACGGGAGGATAGACGTGGAGTCGTCAGACGAGCACGGTACGACCTTCACTGTGCGGCTTCCGCGCACCACGTCAGTCGAGCACCTCAGCAAACAGCGCGGGAATGTCGAGCAGGAATGACTCCTCCGCATTTGCCGTAACTTTGAGAACAATGCTTCGAACTGTCGCCACCGTTGCGCTGGCTGCACTCACGATCGGCCCGCTACACGCGCAGTCTCCCACCGATACTGCATTGCGTGCGAGTCCGCTCGTAGTCGGAGAAACCTTCACTATCAACTCCGGCGTTCTTCACGAAATCCGGCGCATTAACGTCTACACTCCGCAGGTTTATGCGGACTCACCGAATGTGCGACTTCCCATCTTATACATGCCCGACGGCGGAATGGCAGAAGATTTTCTTCACGTTGCCGGTCTCGTACAGGTATCCACCGGCAACTACACGATGCGGCCCTTCATCCTCGTCGGAATCGAGAACACAGAAAGACGCCGGGATATGACGGGTCCAACCACTGTTCACAGAGACAGCACCATTGCGAAACACGTAAGTGGGTCGGCGGCATTCCGGAAATTCATTCGCACTGAGCTGATGCCACGCATAAAGTCCAGATATCGATCGACCGATGAAACAGCCGTGGTAGGCGAGTCGCTCGCCGGATTATTCATCGTCGAGACGTTTCTTCGCGAGCCGGATCTCTTCGACACGTACATCGCACTCGACCCGAGCCTGTGGTGGAACAATCACCAGCTGGTCGACCAGGCAAACGCGATTCTGCGTGCCCGTGGAGCGAACAGGAAAAGGCTTTTTCTCGCCAACAGCGACGAGCCCGAGCTCGCGGATCTCACGAAAAAATTTGCGGACATTCTGAAAGCCGGTGCGTTTCCGGGATTGGAGTGGTACTACCTCCCATTGCCTGATGAAGGTCACGGAACGATTTACCATCCCGCCGCGTTACGCGCATTTCGAATTCTGTTCAAGCCACCGCCCACCAAATGACCGCGCAACCGTCGACCTCGTTGCGACAGCGCATTTTCCCGGGTTTCGCGAGCGACATTAGCCACGAAATGTCAATATCAAGCATCTAATGTCAACGCGTGGCCTCTAGTAACGAGGATTATTTCGCGACGGGCATGAGCATCACTATCCGTCAGCGGCCCACACGGCGCGGAGTTTCAGGTGCGTGAAGTCGGTCTACTTGAGAGGCTCGCGAGTAGTAGAAACCCTCACAAAGATCAGGTGCAAACGCCTACGGTTGAGCCGGAGAGAACACATAACTTTGGCTTGACTCCTCGGGCGGTTGAAATGATTCGTGCAGTGCCATGTTCAGCGTAGTTTGCCGGAGCGCCGGAACGGCCGACTTTACTTGGGCCTACGTGGCCCAGCGATATGCCACTCGCTCCGAGGCCGAGGAATGCGCCCGGCTTGCTCGGCTCATGGGTTACTCGGCGCTGGTATTCATTACCCGGCATATCCGGGCCATGGGACTTCCGATATCTCGCACATCAATCGTGCTGTTGCATGGCGCTGGCGAGCAAAGGCAGCCATACTGCGCCTGCAACTTCTGAACGCGTAGCTGAAGCATTTCTGTCACAGTCTCCCTCTGGAGACACTGGAGCGCGAATGTCGGTTCGACGCTTGTACCTGCTGGTTCCTTTTGCACTCGCCGCGGTAGCGAACGTCGCAGCCGCGCAGACGTGGAACACGGAGCAGCAGGAGATATGGAAGCTCGAGGAGCAGCAATGGAAGATGGCTGCGGCAAAGGATGCCAGCTGGATCGACAAGATGGTCCACGCCAACCTGAGCTACTGGGACAACGATCAGGTCGCTCCGCAGAACAAGGCATCGCTCGTGCGCTGGAACAGGTACAACAGCGGCAACTCGACCACACTGGAGCAGGAAATCTTCCCTGTTTCTGTGACGATCACCGGCAACATTGCCGTCGCGCAGTACCGATATACCACAGCTCGAGAGAACTCAAAGAAGGAACGGGAGACAATCTCCGGTCGCTATACGGACGTCTTCGTGAAGGATGGAGGCCGCTGGATGTTCATTGCCTGGGCCGGCGGCGAAGATCCGAAGAAGTAGCCCAACCAGATCGTAATGAAAAAAAGGACGCCCGCATGGACGTCCTTTGTTTCATTCGGTGGCAGAGACTACTCGCCGAGCGCGGCTCCGGTATCGACGAACCCGTACTTCGCGGGATCCTTCGAGATGCGACCCGCCGCAATCATCATCGGCACGTAGTCCTGCGTCTCCTTCGGCAGGCGGCTCGAGATGCGATAGTAATCCTGGTCTGTTCCTTTCTCGCTTCCCGTTACTTCACGCATGATCCGGCCAACACGGTTCTCACCAGTGTTGTACGCGGCGGCCGCGAGGTACCACGATCCGAAGCGCTCGTGCAAGTCCGACAGATACGACAACGCCGCATCAGTCGCCTTGTCCGGATGATTCCGCTCGTCGACCTTCTTGTTGACCGTCAGGCCGTAGCGCTGGCCAGTCTCACTGATGAACTGCCACAACCCGCCGGCTTTCTTCGGGGACTTTGCCTGGGGATTGAAGCCTGACTCGATCATCGCGAGATAGATCAGATCCTGCGGCATTTCCCGCTCTCCGAGCTTGGCTGAAATCATGGGCTCGAACTTCGGCTTCCGATCGAGCCACAGGGCAAAGCGCGGTTTCACCTTCGGATTCGTGCTGAAGATCTTGATCCAGGAGTCGACCCGGGCATTGTCGATGTTTGACAGATCCCATCCGGACGAGTTGTCTGACGAGACAACCGCCGGCAGGAGCATTGCCTGAATCGACTGGGTGTTCGAGCCCGCGCGCGGAATCGTGTAAGCGGCGGCGAGAAGTGTCATGCTCGCCACACCGATATTCCGTT
>JBDSVO010000227.1:0-4801 GCA_039927215.1 Gemmatimonadaceae bacterium | reverse complement strand
CCGATGGCGCCCGATGGAATCGCATTCATGTCGACGCCGCTCGAGCCAGCGCCCTGGCCGGCGCCATAATAATGGATCAGCGCCGTGTGATGCCGGCGCTTTCCGTTGAGCAGCACGAGCGTATGGTCGGCGCTCAGCCCGCGCATCGTGAACGGCCGCACGATTTCCGTCGCGTCGGAGACGCTCTGACGGGGGAAGTTCACCGACGGCGCGAGCTGCGAAAGTATCTGCGACGTCTCAGTAGTCCCCTGCTCTTTCACATCTTCCGCCGTGAATACGTCCACGGGCACTGCCAGCTCTTCCGCGGCCGTGTGACGCGCGCGCGATCCGACGACCACGTCGGAGAGCGACACCGCAACTCTGGCGACCGACACGTCCTGCCGCGCAACCTGACCGTCGGTGAGTCTCACCTGCACAGGAGGGGCGACGAATCCGAGAATCCTCACTCGCATCGTGTACGTACCCGCCGGAACGCGCGCGATGCTGTACTCGCCCTGGTCGGTGCTACGCGTCCTCCAACGGCCGGGATCGAGTGTCACCAGAGCCTCCGCGACCGGAGTTCCCGTAGCATCGGTGATTCTGCCGCCGACACTTCCACCTTGCGAATATGCCGTAAGCGGCACGAAGAGGAGCGTCATCAATGCGCTCAGGCCAGCAGCACGTCGCATAACACCTCCAGATTAGGTAAGGGTCCGACTCTCAGATGCCCGGCTCTGCATTTCTCTATCGGCTTCCAATGCCCGTCAAAGCAGCAACATGCGCATGCCAGTTGCCGAACGGAAGATGAATCGCGAAGCGGATGTGGCTTGACGTGACTCAAGGTGAGATTGAGGTTCTGCCTAAGCGCTCTAAGCGAGGGAGGATGCAGACGTGCATGAAACTCGAGCTCACCCGGCATTCTGGCCGGCGTTCGTGCCGGTCTTTGGTTGCATGCTCCTTTCCGCGTGCCAGGCGGCATTGCCGGTGGTGACGCCCACTCCCCTCGGCCCGCCGCCGCCGGCCGCTTTGGCGTTGGTAGGTCATCTCTCGCCCCAGGAAGAGCGTGAGCTCGCGATCATTCGCTGGATTCACGAGGGCAGCGGGATCATCCAGCGTTTTCGAGAGTCGGGAGCACTGGCGGACAATGTGGAGTGGATCGTCCCGGGGCCGCCGAACATCCTGCCATTCGCCGGAACTTGGCGCGGCCTCGATGGAGTGGCCGAGTTCGCGCGCCTTCTGGATGCGACAATGCGCTACGATCGCGTGGAGCTCCAGGAGTATCTCGTCAGCGCGAACAGCGTGGCCGCTGTCTTCCTCGGCGAAGGAATCGCGCGGGCAACAGGCCGGCCATTCCGGAGCGAGATTCTCCGGCTATACACATTCGATTCTGCTGGCGAAAAAATCATCCGCGTCCGCAACTTTTACGACACCGGAGCTTACATCACGGCTGTGCGAGGCGGCCCACCCTAAGCCCACCCATCCGCTGAATTCCGTGCTCACCGTGACGCATGACGAGCTGCACAATCGCCTACCCGAGCAGCGGGCGCGCCGAATTCTGACTCAGGCAGACCTCGCAACAATGGTCGGCGTGTCGCCGAAAAACGATCAACACGGTCGAGAACAACGGGACGAGAGCCGAGCGGCTTGTTCCTGCGCACGGGTATGTTTTTCGCAATCCTACACCTTCGAGTAACTTCGGAACGTCTCGTTTGGGGGGGGAATGGCGCGTGGCCCGATCAGTCGCGGAGCCTGGCTGGCAATCGCCCTCGGTCTTATCGGCGGCCTTCTTGCCCTCGCCAACGTGATTCTCGGCTACCAACGCTCGGGTGATATCGCGTGGGGTAAGCTGGCGCTCGCCATCGGTGTTCCGATTCTCATCTACGCGATGCTGAGCGGACGTCGAAACGGGGACCCCAAAGCATGATTCATCGCCTGGCGCTCGGCTGCGCCCTCCTCGCACCAAGGTCGTGATGGACGAGCGACTCGAGCGTAACAAGCAAAACGCGCAAGCTTTTTACGAAGTCGAGGTCAGGCGCGCAATCGCCGCGGGCGACTACGTCGTCCTTCACTGTTATCAGGAGTCGCCCGGCAACGGACCGTGGGCCGGCATCGACATCTTTCGCTTCGACGCAAACGGCAAGATCGTCGAGCACTGGGATGTCCTGCAGAGAATTCCTGACACCTCAGCGAACGCCAATACCATGTTCTAAGAGTCAGCGGCCGCTTTTCGACTCCCCAGTCGTGGCATTTGTCATTTCGATGGCCGTTGTTGCACAAGGATGTGAACCAATGGATCACGAGACAAGATTTCGGATTGTTCTCGTCGCAGGCTTCGTCGCAATGGTGGTGATCACGGGCTACCATCGCATGCGCGCGGGAGCGACGAGGGAGCCGCTCGACCGGCGCAAGGAAGGCTTCTTCATCCTCGCGACGTTGCGACCAATCGCTCTCTTTCTCTATGTAGGAGTGTTCGCCTACATGATCAATCCGGCCTGGATGACGTGGTCGTCGCTTCCGCTTCCCGAGTGGCTGCGATGGACGGGCGCGTTCGTCTTCGTCATCGGTCTCGCCTTTCTCACGTGGACGCTGCGCAGCCTAGGCACGAATCTCACCGATACTGTTGTCACCCGCAAAGCGCACACACTCGTTACGCAGGGTCCGTATCGGTGGGTGCGGCATCCGTTCTACGACGCCATGGCGTTGTTCATTCTCGCGATGGCCCTGCTTGCCGCGAACTGGTTCATGCTGATTTCGGGCGCTGTGGTGTTCATTTTGCTTGGAATTCGGAGCGCGACAGAAGAAGCACACTTATCGGAGCGCTTCGGCGAGCCGTATCAGACTTACCGGGACAATACGGGGCGATTTTTTCCGAAATTGCGCTCCACCACCCGCTAGACCGGGGGCACATGCGCCACAAATCGTTCTGGATATCGATTGTCGCGTCGCTCACTGCGTGCGCCACACCAAAAGATCAACCGGCTGACTCTGTTTCGGTTGCGCCGGCTCCTGCCGCGGAGACCCCGTTGCCGAGTGCGGCGCCGCCAGGCGCTGCCGACGCGGGTTCCGGTGCACCAACGTCGACAACTCCGGATTCACAATCGGTCGTGACCCAGTATGGAATTGGAAAGCTGCGCGCCGGAATGACGGTCGCCGAGGCGGGTGTTGTAGTCCCGGGCTTCAAAGTCCCTGCACGCCGGAACAGGAATGCTTGCATGTATGCAACCGCTGATAGTTTGCCCGGCGGCGTGAGAGTGATGGTCGAGCAAGGGAAAGTTGCGCGCGTCGAGGTCTTTGAGGGTTCCGTGCAAACGGCGAAGGGCGCTCGAATCGGGGACACCGAAGAACGGATCAAGCGTCTTTATCCGAATCAGGTGACAGTGATGCCTCATAAATACACAGACGGGCACTATCTCGCCGTCGTGCCTACCGCGACCGCCGACAGCGCCTACAGAATCATCTTCGAGACCGACGGCCGCCGCGTCCTGAGATACCGCGCCGGGACTCGCCCGCAGGTAGAGTATGTCGAGGGTTGTTCGTAATCCGCGCAGTCAGCGCCGCTTTGGCGGCTCCGAAGCTTGATCTCTCGCCACGACGTCGTCGCCATGATTGTGCTGTTCAACGTCGCGGCAATTGCGACGTCCCTCGTCATATAGGTCGGCAGGCCTTCGAGGTGCTGCCAGCTTTTCCCGCCGTCGAATGTTCGAAACAGTCCGCCCGTCTCAGTGGCAGCGACGATGCGCTGATCGTTCGTCGCGCTGACGGCAAGGGCGACCGTGCGACCGCCGTTCGGAATCCGCGCCGGGGCGATCTGAGTCGGAGAGCCCTGGCAGCCGTTGCACAGAGCGGTTAATCCAACGGCGATCCATGCATAACGCCTGGGGATGACGTACCTCCCGTCAGCCGGTTTTCATCCGAGAAAGTACGTTTGCTGGAAATGCCCGACAAGATCGCTCGCGGAATCCCTGTTAACGCACGGCAGTCACACGACAATCTGAGAGGTGTGACGGCAATGATCATTGCCGTTGGCGCGCTCTCGTTGATGGACGCCTGCTTCAAGATTCTGGCGCCGCACTACTCGCCGTTTCAGGTTGCGTCGCTACGTGGACTTTCAGCGCTGCCCTTTATCGCTATCTGGATCGGCTGGCGTGGCAGCTACCGACAGCTGCTGCACGTTCGGTTCGGACTCCACGCTGCCCGCGCCGGACTCGGCATCATGATCCTTGCAGCATTTGCATATGCGCTTCGCTATCTGCCTCTCACGGAAGCGTACTCGATCTTTTTCGTTGCGCCTCTCCTGATAACAGTTCTCGCCGTTCTGATTCTCAAGGAGCAGGTCAACTGGACGCGCTGGCTCGCGGTGGCCGTGGGGTTTTGTGGAGTGCTGATCGTCCTTCGCCCAACGGGCGCGAGCGCAATGACAATACCCGGGCTCGCAGTTCTTGCGTGCGCTGCGGGCTACGCCCTCACAGCAATAATCGTCCGCATTCTCGGCCGTACTGACAGCACGGAGAGCATGATGTTCTGGCTGATGCTCCTTGTCGGCGTCGGAGCTGGTCTGATCGCGTTGCCCGAGTGGCGTCCCATTCGCCCTGAGCACTGGATCGTCATCGCCGGCGTTGCAGTGACGGGATCACTCGGACAGTTTGCGATAACGGAGGCGTTTCGGCTCGGCGAATCATCTTTCATTGCGCCGTTCGAGTACACGGCGCTGGCGTGGGGCCTCGGACTCGACTGGTTTGTGTGGAAGACGCTGCCGGGTCCCATCACGTTTCTCGGAGCGTCCATAATTATCGCCAGCGGCATTTACCTGGTGCGGCGCGAG
>JBDSVO010000226.1:0-10248 GCA_039927215.1 Gemmatimonadaceae bacterium | reverse complement strand
ACGCGGGACGTCTTACGCCGCGATGCCGAACCAGAGCGCCAAGGCGCGGTTGACTCGAACCAGGATGTCATCGTCAAGGCGGCCAATCAGCGGGCCGAGGCGTGCGCGAGGGACCGTCGTCACCTTGTCGACCATAAGTTGCGACAACGACCTCAGACCGTTGCTCGGCGAGGGATCGACCGTGAGGCGAAACAGCGGGGCGTCCACAAGCGTGCTCGTCACGGGTACTACGGTCACGCTTGGATGCGTGGCATTGAACACGTCAGCCTGGACGATCAGCGCTGGCCGGGGCTTGCCATAGTCCCCTGGCATCGCGACGACGACGAGTCCCCCGCGCGTTACACGGTCCACGCGTCAGTGTCCTGCGTTCCCTCGATCCACTTCATCACGTCCTGTTCGGCGCGACGAGCTTTCCCCGCTCGGCGGCTTTGCCGACGGCACTCATCGGCGAAGCCGGGCGCGCGCGCATCCGGCACCCACAGCTGGACCAGGCGCAGGCCCGCCCGTCGCATCCTGTCGCGGTACCGCTGAACATTTCGACTGGCCGCCGTGGGCTTAGGCATAACATGTAATATGGCGTGTTAACACGGCTTGCGAAAGGCCGTTCGTACGTCACACCCCTGAGAGCCGGACTTACTTCTTCCTGGCTGCCCCTTCCAGGCTGGAGTTGACGAGCTTCTTCGGGTCTTTCCGCTTCGATCAGGAAATGAATTTCATGATAGAAATGTTGTGATTTTGTCGAGCGGCTTCCTCGTCAGATCCGGAACCTTCGCGCCCGCAGCAGGATAGCCTGTGACGATGAGCATCAACGGTCTTTCATTGATGGGGCGTTCCAGAAGATCACGCAGAAACTCCATTGGACTTGGCGTGTGTGTGAGCGCGACCAGGCCGGCATGATGTAATGCTGCAAGCAGGAAACCGGTGGCTATTCCGACAGATTCCTGCACGTAATAGTGTGTCCGACGCTTGCCGTTCCCGGATATCCCATATCTCTCGGCAAAAACGGCAATCAGGTACGGTGCGTCTTCGAGATAGGCTTTGACAGCATCGGTTCCGAGCGGCTCGAGTGCGGCAAGCCAGTCCTTCGGCGCCGTCGAATAGAAATCACGCTCGGCCCTTTCGGCCGCCTCTCTTATTTTTTTCTTGAGATCCGCATTGCTCACCACCACGAAGTGCCACGGCTGCTGATGCGCGCCACTCGGCGCAGTCCCCGCTGCCTCGATGCACGCTTCGATGACCTCGCGAGCTACAGGACGCTTGCTGAAGTGACGAGTCGTGCGACGGCGCTGCAGCTCCGACGCAAATGCGCGACTCCGTTCGAGCATTTCGTCCGGCTCATACTCGAGATACGATGAAAGTGGGACGAACCCTGGCTTCTGTGGACGCTTCGACTTCACGTTGCTCTTTCGTGCGACGTCGATCGCCCGGTTTCCCCAGAGGTGAAGCTCGTCAGGATTCTCCAGGACATCTTCAGGAACCTCGTGGTAATGCATTGATGCTCCATCGTCCCCGAACGGCTGAAACGCTCTCATCCCGCGCTCAATGAACTCCTTTTCCGATTCCGCATCGGTTTTGAAGTAGAGTATGCCGTTGTCCATCAGCGCGAAGAATAAACTGCCGGAATAGAGACCGATGCCACCGAACATTCGCTTTACACGGACGGGAATCATCGCTCGACGGAGCTGCTCGATCGCGAATTCCCGAAAGCTGTCTGACACGGACAAGGTCCGCTCCTGAATGAGAGTGCCCGGAATTCCAAAATTGACCGCCGGGTACTGACGTATACCTCGAGAGACTCGCCACGGAAAGACTCTTGGGGACGACGAAAAACAGGGCGAATCGACGTAAACTAAACGCTGTCCAGTGTTTGGCGGACCATAAAGCGACGGCCGACAGATGATCCATTCCAGGCGCTCGCTGATGATCCGGACCAGCCCGCTGCAGACTATAGTGGCAGCAGAAACGGGAGTGCATCCCGGAAGCGTCGCGCCCATGCCGACTCGTGATGACCACCGATCTCTTCCTCTACCCACATGAGGTCCGCTCCGAGCGTGTATCCCTTGGCCTCGAGTAGATGACGCAGTCGAAGCGCTTTGGCGACATGGCGCTCGCCTTCCATAGCTCCGACATCGAGATAGAGCTTTCCGGGCGCGAACGGAGCTTCCTCGATGAACGCGAACGTTTCCGCCTCAGTAAGCCACAAAGACGGACTCAAAACACCCGCAAAGCCGAACACGTCGGGATGCCGGAAGAAAGCGTGGAGGCTGATCAGTCCTCCCATCGATGATCCAACGATTCCGGTGTGCTCTCGGTCTGCAGCGGTCTGATATCGCTCGTCAATGAGCGGCTTGACCGTGTTGACAAGAAAGTCGAGATACAAATCCCCGCGACCACCGCCGAGCTGCGGATGCTCGAACGGCGAATACTCGGCGAGCCGCTCATGTCCCATGTTCGGTATGCCAACTACGATGGCGTTCAACCCGTCGAGGCTCACTTCGGCCATTGCAACGTCGACGTTCCACGAGCCGGAAAAGCTCGTCGCAGGATCGAAGAGATTCTGCCCGTCGTGCATGTAGATGACCGGGTACTGACGATTTCTGGCTGAGTACCCGCCGGGCAGCGAAATGAGGAGGTCCCGCTTGTTGTCGAGCTCCGGACTGTAGACACCTTCGATCTGCTCGATGGTGCCGAAGGGGTTGTTCGAGCCTTCGCGCCGGCGGCGCAACAAGTTGGTCAGCGAGGTCACGCTTAATTCAGCGGGTTGCAGTGTAACGGCGTTCGGTTCCGAACTCGGACATAAGGTCGACCGTCAGCCGGCGTACAGAGTCAGATCGGTGCCCACCGCATCGGCGATGTCCATCGCTGCCTGCAGGTCCGGATGACGCACGCAGACATAGCCATCGGAGATGAGCGTCTGTACCCAATTGCGTCGTGGTGCACCGATTGGAAGCAGGTCCACGTGGACGATGTGCTTTCCGAACCGCGCGCGAAGATTCTCGAGACCTTCGATGTGTTGAATGCGCCCGCTTCCCTGCGCGCGCTTGAAGACGTTCACGGTGTTGTACTTTCGCTCACCGTTCTGTGAGAAACGGCCGTGCACTTCGGCCTCGGCGTAACCGCGGAAGAGGTCGATGTCTGAAACGAAGTTCATCAGGTCTACGGTGCGGGCCCCTGCCGGTCGCACTGCGATCTCACCGAATACAACTTCGCCATTGGACTTCTGGTACCACTCCATGTGAGTGAAGCCCGTCTTCATGTTCAAGGCATCGAGCACGGCCTGACCCATCATGTGTCCGTGTTTCAAGTGCGGAGCATCGAGGTCTCGCAGACACAGTGTCTGGGGGCTGATCCACTCTTCGCTTCGCGCAGTCAGTGGCCGCGGACGATAGTAGCCGATGTTGCGGTAAAGGATCTTCCCGTCGACGCAGATCGTGTCGTACGTGTACTCCTCTCCGTCGATGAACTCCTCGACGTTCACCTCATCGATGTGACCCATCTTTGCGATCGCGGCTTTCAACTCTGCTGCATCGTTCACGCGGTATGTGTCCATCGAGCCTGCGCCCGCGATCGGCTTGATGATGACGGGATAACCGATCTTCTTGATGGCGGCGCGAACCCCTTGAGCGCTCTTCGCTGATTTATGCTTTGGCGTGCGTATTCCCGCCGCAGCGACTTTCTCTTTCATCAGATCCTTGTCGCGGTACGGCAAGCACTCTTCGACTGCCATGCCGGGGGTGCCGAGCTCCTTGCGAAGGCGTGCGGCGAGAAGGACGCCTGGCTCCCATAGACAAATCACGCGATCGATGTGCTTACCGTTCGCCCACTGCGCGGCGACTCTCACACATTCGTCTTCGTCCTGAAGACTCGGCACGCGCACGTAGGCGGCGAGATGCTGTTTCGTCATCGGCGGTACGTCGTGCTCCGGCTGGTCGCCGACGCCAATGACGGCGGCTCCCTCGCGTGCCAACCCGCGAACAAAGAGTGGCATCTCATCCGGATAGCCCGGCGCAATCATCATGACGTTCACAATCGACTCCGTGCTGTAGTGCTTAGAAAGGAAAAGCGCCTCATCCGAGCTCGACCCTTACGACCGAGATCAAACGCTGAAGCGCCTGCATCACTACTGCTGTTTCGGGATGTCGCACAATAATGAATCCGTCGCCCTCATAGCTAGCCGCAGGGGCCGCTCCGGGCACGGGAAGCTTCACGTCGACGACGAGCGGGCCAATCTCTCGGGCGATCACGTCGAGACCATGTACCTGGCGAATCCTCCCACTGCCCTGTCCGCGGAGGAAGGCAACACCCACTGCGTATTTTCTGACCGGACGCTCGAACCTGCCGAAGACCATTACCTCCGCCCACGCGCGGACGAAGTCGATGTCATAGGCGCGGGAGTTGAGCGTGGTGATCTGCGCGCCCGGTGGACGAGCAGCCACTTCGGATATCGCGATTGTCCCGTCGCGTCGCCGGAACCATTCCATGTGGCTCAAGCCCGTGTCCATGCCGAGGACCTGGAGCACGCGCGAGCCCGCATCTCGAATGTCATCGTACCGCGGGTCATCCACCTCGCGGGGCGAGACCACGCACCACTGAATCCACGGATTCCGAACTACATCGAGTGGCGTCGGATAGTAGTGCGTGAGCGAGTGCCACACGGCGTGTCCGTCGATTGAGATCGTCTCCAGTGAGTATTCATCGCCGGTGATGAACTCCTCGATGAGCGCCGCGTTGCCCGGACCTGGAGCCGACCTCGCGATGGCTTCGAGAAGTGACTTGTCGTCATCACAGCGGAAGGTTGAGATTGCTCCTGCGCCGGCCGGGGGTTTGACGACTACCGGAAAGCCGACCGTCCGCGAGAACGCTATCGCGTCGTCGACCGACTCGACCAAGGCGTGCTTAGCGCACGGCAGACCAGCGGCGCGCATCGCATCCTTCATTTCGGATTTGTCCCTGAAGCGACGCGCAACGTCGGCGCGCATTCCGCTGATCCCCATCTTCTCGCGAACTTCGGCGAGCGGCACCTGCAGCTGCTCATAGGCACCGAAAAGGCGGTCGAGCGGACCGAGGCCCTGCGTCAGTCCTTCCGCCGCCCACAAGAGCTGGCCCGAGTCGAGAATGTTGTCCACACGCCAGTGACCGTCCACTCTCGCCGCCAGCGCGGGCGAAAGTTTTTCCGCGGGGTCCTGCGTAATGACACCGAGCCGGACATCGGGCAGGCTTGCAACCGCTTCGATCATACGCGACGCATTCTCTGAGAGAATCGGCGCAGCGAACACTACAGTCGGCATTATCTGTAAGGTTACAATCTAACTGGCGTTTAGTAGCCGAGTTGGTCGATGAAGTGCGGCAGCATCCTCCGCCACCACGGCCAATCGTGATTCACGTCATGGCCCCAGATGTCGAGCCAGTGCGGTATTCCCTTCCGGTGAAGTATTTCCGAAAGATTCCGCGACGCGTCGGGCGCTTCGAAAGCACCCTGCCCTGTCGCGATCACGATGCGGCTGTGATGCCGAAGCGTATGCAACGGGCCGTCCGATAGTCCCGGAACAAACCACGCGGGGTTATTGAAGAAACAATTCTCGTCCGAGTAACCGCGAAGATATGAGCGCTCGAGATCGTAGAAACCGCTCATTCCGATGAGCGTGTCGAACAGGTCAGGCCGGCGGAAGAACGCATTTGCGGCGTGGAACGCGCCGAAGCTCGCACCCGTCGTCGCGATTCGCTCTGAATGATTCCCCACTGCGGTGCGGATGTAGGGAACAACCTCCTCTTCAACGTACCCTGAATAGAGAGCCTGTCGTCGCGCCTGCTCACGCACCGGCAGCGACCGATCCATCCACGCGTGCTGGTTGATGCTGTCGATGGAAAACAGCCTGATCCGGCCGGAGATGATCGCGGGCTCCACCGCTTTTATCAGGAAAAAGCGCTCGTTCTCCAGGTAGTCCGCCGCCGCGGTCGGGAACAGCAGGACGGGCCGGCCGCGCGTGCCGTATGTCACAATCGGCATGTCCAGCCCGAGTCGCGGGCTGCGCCATCCGTCGAGCCGACGCGGAAGTTGGTCGTCGACGAACTTCAAGAGCTCATAGTCCGCGAGCTGCCGCCGGCTCCCGGTGTGTACCCGATTCGCTTCGCCATGCTGACGCAGCCGTGATGAACGCGTCGAACATCGACCGCATGCTAGGCTCGGTGTCCGCCAGGTCCTCCGGATGCCACTGCACGCCGAGCACGAAATCTTCGTCGGCGGATTCGACGCCCTCGATGAGGCCGTCCGACGAGAATGCATTCGCAATGAGGGCCGGCGTGAGGTGCCTGATGCCTTGATGGTGCATGCTGTTCACGAGGACTGTGCTCGTCCCGATCAGGCGACTCAACCGCGTGTCGGGTACGATTTCCACGGGATGCACAAGGTCCTGTCGCGTGTGCACGCCCGCTTTTGGGAAATAGTCGTGCTTGATCGCTCCCGGATATTCAGTGGCCAGATCCTGGTAGAGCTTTCCACCTGCGGCGACGGTGAGCAGCTGCGCGCCACGGCACACGGCGAGGATTGGCTTCCCGTCGTTCATCGCCCACCTGGCGAACATGATCTCCGTTCGGTCGCGGTCGGGGTCCGTGCGACCCAGGGCGCTCGACGGAGTCTCCTCGTATGAGTCGGGACCGATGTCTACGCCACCGGGAAGGAAAACCCCGTCGAGCTTGTCGTAGATCGCGCGCAGGGTCTCGGCATCCTCGAGCAACGGGATGATCCAGGGGACTGCACCCGACGCAGTGAGCGTCCGCACATACCGCTGGCTCATAATCCAGCAACGAGGCAGCTCATCGGGAACCTCCTCGAGCGTCTGCGTCGTGACGCCAATGACGGGTCGCACTTCACCCGTCATCATCTGGCACGGCTCCTGGGCGTCGACACGCCTTCGCTCGTCTCTGCGATGATCTGATCCACGACACTCCTCAAGTCGCCTGTCTCCCTGAACTTGGCCAGCTGCCGGTCGGCGCTCGACCCCTCTTCCATGATGCGGTACGCGTACTCGATCTCCTTCCGCGTGCCCAGCTCATCGACAACGTCGCCGAGGAACCACTCGATGAGCTCTTTAATGAGTACGGGAGCCGGAAGCTCCTGCCGCTTACCGAAATCTATGAGCTTGCCCTTAAGACCCCAACGGACTGCCCGCCATTTGTTCTCCTCGATGAGCTCCGAGCGGTAGACCCGGAACGACAGATTGTCGCGCCTCAGCTTCCACAGCTTCGCGACAACAGCCTGAAGAATCGCGGCGACGCAGATCGCTTCGTCCACGCGAGTGCACACATCGCAGTTGCGGAATTCGAGCGTCGGGTACTTGTAATGCGGCCGCACATCCCACCACAGCTTTGACGCGTCAGGTATGCTTTTCGTCCTGACAAGCGTGTCCACGAGGTCCAGGTAGTCAGCGTTACTCGAGAACACGCGAGGCACGCCGCTGCGCGGGAAGTTCTTGAAGACAATGCTCCGGTACGAGTGCAGTCCCGTCTTCCGGCCGCTCCAGAAGGGCGAGCTCGTTGACAGACACAGGATGTGGGGAAGCACATAGCGCGCGGCATTCAGGCAATCGATGCGGAACTCGGGATCCTCGATGCCGATGTGGACATGTGTGCCGAAAATCAGCAGACGGTCAGCGAGATCCTGCAGCTCTTCCTTGACGCCGAGGTAGCGCTCCAGCGGCGTCGACTGTTGCTGCTGCCACGAAGAGAACGGATGCGTTCCCGCGGCGGCGATCGTAAGGTCGTGCGTCTTCGCGGTCTCGATTATCGCGCCGCGCAGCTTCACCAGCTCTTCGCGCGCCTCCTGAATCGTTTTGCAGACACGCGTGCCGACCTCAACCTGACATTGATGAAGCTCAGGTTTTACGTCGCTCAGCAGCGGCAGATCGGACTTCATGATCTTGTCGATGCCGCTTTGCAGCTCCCGCGTCACGGGATCGATGATCTGATACTCCTCCTCGATTCCAACCGTCAGAGAAGGAGCCTTCGGCCCTGACTTCATCGCTTCTCCAGCAGGAGTGTCGGCACGTTCGACCCGCCTCCGGCGGTCACATTCAACAGCTCGTCGGTGGAGATGCGGGTGAGGCAACCCTCGATAAAACGGCCGTGTGACACGTACGGCGCGGTGTCGAGCGAGCGATCGTGAATATCCAGTCTTCCGTCGATCCAGGCGGGGAACGGCTCCTCGGGAATGGTCACTCGCTGCTGCACAATGTAGGGCTCATCGACCGCGTTGCGGATCGCCTCCGACCATTTCTCAACCGAGACACTCCACCCGAGCACGATCCCGCGCCCGCCGTAGTCGTCGTTCGGTTTCAGCACGAGTCGTTCCCGGTTGTCCGCCATCCACGGGAGCAGATCAATCTGTTCGCCTTCGAATTCCGTCGACCGCTCGGCAACGACGCGCGTCCACGGAACGTGCATCGCGACTGCGCGGCTCTCCTCCTCGCTGAAAAGATGCGCGTTGCGCTCGTCGCCGATGACGGCGAGGCTCGCTTTCTTGTGAAGGAGCTTGCACCGGAACGGATTGACCATGCAGACGGCGCGTTCCCGCACTGCGCGCACAACTGCGTGCTCGAGCCCGCACTCCTTCACCAGCTCGTCGATGAGAACGCGCTTGTAGATGAGCGTGACGTGCAGATCGCCGGCGAAGAGTTTCCCGTTTCTGTACTCCATCTCTCGCGGATCGACGATCAGGCACTGGAGTCCGTTCTGCTTGAAGAAATCGCGAAAGAGGATGAACTCGCTCTGCGTCGGAACATCGGACCAGTCGACGATCGCAATGCGAGGAGCCTCGCGCGAGCCACTCCACTGCCTGTAGGCGTCGAGCAGTGCGTGCTCAACACCCGGTCCCGACGGCAGAGGCAGGCAAATGTACTCACGCCTGAAATCCGCCATTAAGGGAAGCGACAGAAACGCTTCAGCCAGTGAGTCGTTGTACGCTGCTCCGGCCGGCGTCTCGGCATTGTACTCGGTGAACTTGAGTCCCGCCCCTTCCGCTCCCTCGGCGAAGAACGCGTCGAGACGCGATGTCGGACTGGCATCGCGGAAGCCGGGATCGTCGTGGATCAGTGACTCCTCCCAATCGAGCAGGCCGAACTGCAAGCGAAGCTCGTCGTCCTGCATAGCCGCCGCGCGAGCTTTCTCGAGCGCCGACAAAACGAGCGCCGAGCGCTCGCTGAGCAACCGGTACTGCTCGGGGCTCAGGAACCGCGGACGAAGCACAGAGCAGAGTTGACGACCGCCGAACTCGAGACCTTTGGCCACCAGCTGGTGGTGGAACCACTCGTGCGAGTCGGCCGCTACCTCGGGCGTGAGCAGCTCGTGGTAACGCTCGACAGCAGACTTCACCCCCGCACCGTCGCGAAACTAGCCGGCTGCGGCGACGTGCGAGGCTCCTGCGCCATGCGAATCGCCATGTCAGCCATGTGCTGCACCGTCCAGTCGAAGAACGGCCGGGTCAGCGAGTTGATATCCATGTCCGGCGCGGGATTCATGAAGTCGATCGCGTACGGCACGCCGTCGCGCACCGCAAACTCCACGCTGTTCATGTCGTAACCGAGCGCGCGCACCAGCGTCAGCGCGTCGTCGATAATCCGCTTCTTGAGCGCCGGCGGCAGGTAGCTCTCATCCTCGATGTAACGCCGCGCCTTGGGATCGTATTGCATGGGGAGCACTTCCTGCTGGCCGAGGCAGAGGCAGCGGATGTACTTGTCCCATTCGATGAATTCCTGAAGCACCATCGTGAGAAGGCCGCTGTCGTTGTAGTGCAGAATTACCTCGTTGAGCGAGCGGCAGATGTAGACGTCGCGCCATCCGCCTCCGTGCGCGTCTTTCAGCACGCAGGGAAGGCCCACATAGTCGATTGCGCCCTTCCAGTCGATCGGAAACTTGAGGTTGCGGAGGCTCTCGGAATGCGAGATGCCGGGGATGTAATCCTTGTTGGGGAGCACCACTGTCTTTGGACTCGAAACGCCAAGCACGGTAGCCAGCGACGCATCGAAGAACTTGTCGTCCGCCGACCACATGAACGGATTGTTCACGACCCTGGTGCCAAGGAGCGACGCGTGCTTGAGATACGCGCGGTAGAAGCCCACTTCGTGCGATATACGGTCGATGATCACGGCGTATTCGCCCGGAACGCCCATGCGGGTGATGTCGAGCGACACGTACTCGGCGACGACGCCGGCTTGGCGCCGGTTCACTTCCTCGATGAACGCCGGTGGGAAGGAC
>JBDSVO010000225.1:0-2880 GCA_039927215.1 Gemmatimonadaceae bacterium | reverse complement strand
ATCCTCGGCCGGCCCACGGTGTCAACGCAGCCCCGCTCGGTCGGCGGCGTAGTGCTTCCCGCGCAGAACTGCATGGTTGCATTGGACCCCACCAAGAAAGACGCGTTCGACGTGGTGGCGGGAGCGGTGGTTGATGCCCAGAACTGCAACATCGCGGTCAACTCCAACAATGTACAGGCGCTGCACGTCGTCTGCTCCAATCCGACTTCGCTGGAAGCCGATGCAATAAGCGTCACCGGCAACATGTATGGATGCGGGATACCTAATCTTGCGACAACACCTACTACGGGCGTGACGCCGGCGTCAGACCCGCTGGCTGGCGTCACCTTGGCCGTCTCGGACACCAGCGGCGCGTGCATCGGAGGCAGTTACGGCCTGACAGTAATCTCCGGGACCGGAACTCTGAACCCCGGAGTCTACTGCGGCGGCATCAAGGTTACCGGCATCGCCACGTTTAATCCCGGCCTTTACGTGATCAAGGGAGGCGGCTTTGAAGTGTCGAGTGGTGGCCGCGTGACTGGTGCCGGGGTGGGCTTCATCGACCTCAACGCCCCCCCTGCAAATGGCGGCGCTGGTAAGTTTGCTGTCTTTGATCTCGCGAGCGACGCGGTAGTCAACTTCTCGGCCATGACGACCGGCCCCATCAGCGGTATCCTCTTCTACGCACCGGCAGGGACGGGCGATCCGAATAAGCTTAATGAACATCACATCAAGAGCGCCGGCAACGTGACAATGAGTGGGTCTATTTATTTGCCTACCCACGCGCTTCAGGTCGGAGGAGGCACCGGCACGACGCTGAATATTAACGGCGGAATCGTTGCGGGAACGATTCAGTTTTCGTCCGGTTCGACGGTCACCGTCCTCGGATTCAGCGGAGGCGGCGGGTACTACACATTGAAGCGGGCGTCGATTGTCGAGTGAGCGCACCCTCCATTGTGCAACGCGAATTTCAATTCCGGATCGATTGATGATACGCGGATTTGCCAGGAGGCACACGCCAGCACGTAACTTCTGGCATGATGAGCAGGGCTCGACGATGGTCGAGTTTTCGATCGTGGCATTCCTGTTCGTTCTAGTTTTGTTGGGTATCGGGGAGTTTGGCATCGCGACGTGGGCGAAGAACAGTGTTGCGAATGCCGCGCGCGAAGGTACTCGGTTCGCGATCGTTCGCGGACAGAAAAGCGGTCAAGTCACGGCCCCAGACGCGGTGCGGACGTACGTTCAGTCCCGAGCATCGATTAGCCCGATAACGGTCACCACCGTCTGGACTCCCGATAAGGAAGCGGGCTCGACCGTTGCCGTGACGGTTACGTATGCTTTCAAACGCGTCGGACTCATCATTCCTAATAAGACGCTCTCGAGTACTTCCAGGATGATCGTCGTTTACTGAGTCATCGGCTCGACTGTGTCGTCGGAGAAAGGCGCGTCAATGACGCGCCTTTTTCGCCCACTATATTGATGGTCACCATGATGACTCACCACGCTGAATGCTACTGAAACGCATCTACGACGAGCAGCTCGCCCAGGCGAGCTATCTGGTTGCCTGCAAGGAAGCCGGCGTCGCCCTCATCGTCGATCCCCTTCGCGACACGAGCCGCTACCTTGCCGCGGCCGCCGAGGAGCACGTAAAGATCACCGATGTCACGGAGACGCACATTCACGCGGATTTCGTTTCCGGTGCCCGCGACCTGGCGCGTGCGACGGGCGCACGCCTGCATCTATCCGACATGGGTGACGATGATTGGCGGTACGGCGGATTGGATGGTGTCCTCAATCCTCTCCGCGACGGCTCAACGTTTAGTGTCGGCTCCATTCGCATCGACGTCGTCCACACGCCGGGCCACACGCCCGAGCACGTGACATTCCTCGTTACCGACACGGCGGCCGCCAGTGTTCCGGTCGGCGCGCTGACTGGTGACTTCATATTCGTCGGAGACGTTGGGCGGCCTGACCTCCTCGAGGTAGCTGCTGGAGTGTCCGGAACCAAGGAGCCCGCGGCGCGGCAGCTCTTCAGATCGCTGCAGAAGTTCAAGGCGCTGCCGGATTACCTCCAGCTTTGGCCCGGGCACGGCGCCGGCTCAGCTTGCGGTAAGGCCCTTGGCGCGATGCCGCAGAGCACCCTCGGCTATGAGCGCCTCTTCAATTGGGGACTCGCCGAGTCGAGCGAGGACGAGTTTGTGCGCAACGTGCTGGAGGGTCAACCCGACCCTCCGGCGTATTTCGCGGTAATGAAGCGAATTAATCGCGACGGGCCGCCACCGCGGAGACTGGAGCTTCCACGGCGAATCTCGGCGCGCGACGTAGCCGCGCGGCTCGCGGACGGTGCGCCGGTCGTAGACACGCGACCGGCCACAGAGTTTGCGGAGAAGCATGCAGCGTCGACGATCAACATTCCTGACTCGAGGACAATCCTCAATTGGGCGGGAGCACTGCTTCCGTACGATCGCGACATCTTCCTGATCGTCCCCGACGGTGACCAGCAGTCGGTGATCGATGACCTCGCGCTCATCGGTCTCGACAGGATAGGCGGCGTGTATGGGCTTCGCTCTCTCGCCGACCTCGAGTCAGCGGGAATCGAGATGCGCGCGACACCGCAGGTGTCAGCCGACGGGCTGAAGCAGCCCGCGAGAAATGGACAGGTTATACTGGACGTTCGCGCGCCCGACGAGTGGGAGCACGGCCATATTCCCGGGGCACTGCACATCCCGCTCGGCTCACTGCAATCGCGTCTCGACGAGATGCCACGCGACGCAGAGATCGCAGTTCATTGCCAGGGCGGAGGACGCTCGGTAATCGCCGCCAGCATCCTCCAGAAGAATGGTTTCCTCGTCTCGAACTTCACTGGCGGGTTCGCGGAGTGGGAGCAGTCAGGCGGAGACA
>JBDSVO010000224.1:0-2509 GCA_039927215.1 Gemmatimonadaceae bacterium | reverse complement strand
AGTACAGCCACACTCGGGATTTTGTCATTCAAGCTGCCGGTGGAGGGTGAAGAATGCTTCGCGGTTTTCTCGACCACGCGTTCGTTCGCCCATCCTCGTGGACGGACGAGTATCGCCGGATCTTCGACATATTCGAGCGGAACCTGCCGGCACGGGTCCCACTTCAGCCCGATTCGACGCCATGACGCGCATACTCGATCATATCGGTCGCGTGCTTCGGGCTGTTCTCGGCGTCCCGGATTACGATCGGTACGTCGAGCATTGCCGGTTGCATCATCCGCGGGCGCAGCTGCTGACGCACGACGAGTTCCTGCATGATCGATTGGAACGCAAATACAGTCGACCTGGGTCGCGCTGCTGTTGATCTGTCGTGCCCATCAACCATCTATGACCAAGGGTCTAAAGGGATTCGGCGGATTCTACGGATTCGGCAGATAAACCAGAAGTTCTTTGGGGGAACTACGGAACGAAAGCGCGCAAAACCACGACCGTAGTTGCCTTTAACCCAAAGAACTTCTGTAGTTATCCGCCGAATCCCTAAAATCCGCCGAATTGTCGTTCAGGCGGTTGTGGTTCCGCCGTGCCGTAGTCCTGCAGTTACGTAGTTCCCGCAGTCCGATCGTAGTTACCCGCAGCGCTCCGCGTAATCACGCGCCGACCACGCATCACCCGCACTGACCTCCCTCGCTCCGAGCGTGTGCGAGACCTCGTGCCGCAGCGTTCGAGTTATCGCATCGAGTGTTCGGGCGTTGAGACCGTCGAGACGGCGGGCAATTCGAATCATCCACTCGCCGTTGCTCTGATAGGAGTGGCCAACCCCATAGAACTTGTAGGGACCGGAGCGGCGAACGATCGCGCGATCGTACATCCGAACGCCCGAGAGGTGATTCTGAATCGCGTCCGCGAGCCGGCGGCAGTTCTCCTCGGCATGACTCGCAAGTCGCGTCGCTTCCGCCTGAAACGCGGTGGCCTCGTCCGTCGAGACGTCGTCCTCCATGCACGCATTCCCCGCGAGTGGCGCTTCGCTCTTCCCCACACACGGGGGCATCGACCCCGCGTACTCGGGCGGGAGAGGCGCATCGATGTCCGGAATCGTTACAGCGACCTCGTATTGCGTCCGGAGGTCCGTCAAGGAACGGGCCGAGCCTGCGTGCGCGCAGGCAACAATCAGGGGAAGAACCAGAAGTACTTTCATGCTTTAGCAGGCCTCACCATCGTCATTCCCACCGCGGCGACGAGCGCCAGCGATGCCCCGAACGCAAACGCGGTTTCGGGACCAACGCGGTCCCAGATCGCTCCGAATATGAGCGACGCCGGGAGCGCTCCTAATCCTATAGCGAGGTTATACCAGCCGAAAGCGGCGCCCCGTCGAGCACTCGGCACCAGGTCGGCCACCAGCGCTTTTTCGGTTCCCTCGGTCATCGCATAGAACAATCCATACACGGCAAAAAGCGCCCACGCGTGCCATACCGCATTTGCCCGCGCGAAGCCGAAATACACTCCGGCGTAAATGAGCCAGCCCGCGATGATGAGCGGTTTGCGACCGAATCGATCCGACAGCGCGCCACCCCACGTTCCCGTTGCCGCCTTGATGAGGTTGAGGAATGCCCAGAGAATCGGCGCGAGTGCAACCGCAACACCAAGCTGATTCGCCCGCAGCAACAGGAAAGCGTCAGTCGAGTTTCCGAGAGTGAAAAGGAGAAGCACTCCGAGGTAATACCAGAAGCGGCCGCTGAGCTTCGACGAACCGGCGAGCTGCGATCCTTCCGCCTCCTTCTTCGGCTCCTGCACGGCGGGTGCGACCTCGCGCACAGCGATGATCAGAACTATGAACGCGATGATTCCTGGAATGGCTGCCAGCCAGAACACTCCGCGGAGCGAGAATCCGCCCCACTTGAGCAGCGCGAACGCCATCAGGGGCCCGAGTACGGCGCCGGCGTTGTCAGCTGCTGCGTGAAAACCAAACGAACGCCCACGACTCTCGGCGTCCGTCGAGTCGGCAAGGAGCGCATCCCTTGGTGCTGTACGTATCCCCTTCCCTACGCGATCGCCGAGCCGGATCAGAAGCACCTGCGTCGCGCTCTGCGCAAGGGCGGTGAACGGACGCACGAACGTCGCGATTCCATAGCCGATGACGACGAGCGGTTTCCGCTTTTTGACCTTGTCGGACCACCATCCGCTCACGAGCTTGAGCAGCGCCGCGGTGGACTCGGCCAGACCTTCTATTGCGCCGATGAAGCTCGCGTTCGCTCCGAGGACCGTGCTCAGGAAGAGTGGGAGCAGCGGGTAGATCATTTCCGTCGCCGCGTCGGTAAAAAAGCTTACCGCACCGAGCGCGACGACGTTGCGGTTGAGCTTCTTTAGGATGCCCTCACCTCGGAGTGATCTCCCAGCGTGACCTCGCCGTTGACTCCCTCGAGCAATGCTCCGTCACCGATGAGGGAGTTCTTCACCTTCGACTTCGAGATTCTTGCGCCGCTGCCGACGATCGAGTGGCTGATCTCCGAAT
>JBDSVO010000223.1:0-10124 GCA_039927215.1 Gemmatimonadaceae bacterium | reverse complement strand
TTACCGCGCAGTAAAATCCGTTTCCGTAGTTATCATCCGGCACGTCTCCGCAATCAGCTCGGCCGACCTGTCAAGATCATCGAGCGATACCATCTCGTTCGGCGAGTGCATGTACCTGTTCGGCACTCCAACTACAGCCGTCGCAATACCCTCGCGGGCCATGCTGATCGCGTCCGCGTCTGTGCTCGTGTTTCGCCCGGCAGCCTCGACCGTGTAAGGAATGGAATTCTTCTCGGCTGTCGAGCGGAGCAGATTGAACACAACAGGTGAAATGATCGACCCGCGATTCAGCGCGGGGCCGCCGCCAAGCTTCGCTTCACCGAGCTCCTTCTTCGCCATTTCGGGGTGGTCCGTCGCAAACGTCACGTCAACGACAATCGCCATCTGCGGATTGACGCAGCTCGCGCAGACCAGCGCGCCGCCACCGGTTCCCCAGGAGATCTCCTCCTGAGTCGTCGCGACCGCTACGACGTGCGCGACGCCCGGCTGCTCCGCGTAGCGACGCAGCGTCTCGAGCACAACAAACGCGCCGATCCGGTCGTCAATCGAGCGAGAGACGAGTCGCCCATTCGGAAATTCCATCGTTTGCGAATCGATCACACCCGCGTCGCCGATCGACAACCGCTCCTCCGCTTCCTTCTTCGAGACCGCGCCGATGTCCACCCATAAATCTGTGATCTTCGACGCTTTCTCACGCTCGTCAGGCTTGATCTGATGGATTGGCTTCTTTCCGACTACGCCGAACACGTCACCATCCCGCCCGATGAACCGAATTCGCTGCGCAACGAGCACCTGCGGATCCCACCCGCCGATCGGCGCGATGTACGCGAATCCGTCGTCGTCGATATAAGTCACGATGACGCCGATCTCGTCGATGTGACCTGCGAGCATGATCGTGGGCGCTCCATCAGTGTTCACTTCGGCGATGCTGTTGCCGGCAACGTCGCCACGCACCGTTGCGAATCGAGCGGCTTCTTCGCGCCAGATCTTCGCCGGCGCCGACTCGAAGCCCGACGGTCCCGGCGTATCGAGAAGCCGGTGAAGGAATTTCAGTGAGTCATCGTTTAACATCGGTCCAGTTTCTATGAGGGCTCGCGTGACTATCAGTCGAGGGCAGGCGGGGCGAATATAGCACCCCGCTTTGCAACCCTGTAACGTTCGCGAATGAAATTCCAGGCAATCGCGACAGCGACGTTCGTAATCGCTTGCTCAGGCGCGATCGCTGCGTCGAGCGGCGCGCAGGCTACCGGTGAAACTCAGCCAAAGTCCGCACCAATCTCGGACGTCCGCTACGACGTAACATTCGATTCGACCACAGCGCTTCGGCGGACCCTGGCGGTGACGATGTCATTTGGTGTTCGTTCACCCGGCGACGTCCTCCTCTCGCTTCCGGCGTGGACACCCGGCGATTACTCCATCGCGAACTTCGCGCGTTACGTAACCGATTTCGGCACGACCGACGGATCGTCACCGCTCTCCTGGGATAAGCTCGATCACGACACCTGGCGCGTGCATGTCACCCGAGCTGGTCAGGTGCGGGTCACGTTCGAGTATCTCGCGATGACACTGGACAACGCGAACTCGTGGACGCGACCCGACTTCGCCTTCTTCAACGGAACGAATCTCTTTCTCTATCCTGAAGGGCAACCCGCGGAATTTGCGTCGACGGTCATCGTCCACACGAATCCCTCGTGGCGTGTTGCGACAGGTATGACGCAAACGGGCCCGACGACTTTTACCGCGCCGAACTATCACGATCTCGTCGACATGCCGTTTTTCATCGGCCGCTTCGACATCGATAGTGCGCAGGCTGGTGGAAAAGTCATGCGGGTCGCGAGCTACCCGGCGGGCGCTGTATCGAATTCGGGACGGCGAATGCTGCTCGACCAGCTCGCGAAACTCGTTCCGCCCGAAGCAGCTGTTTTTGGTGAAATACCGTGGAACAGCTACACGTTGATGCAGGTTGCTGATTCCGGCTACACGCCAGGGAGCGCGTCGGGTCTCGAGCACCAGAATTCCCACCTCGACATTCTCTCGACCATCGTGCTCGGCAATCCAGTCCTCGCGTCGCTTTACGCGCACGAGGTTTTTCACGCGTGGAATGTGAAGCGGATGCGTCCGGCCGAGATGTGGCCGTACCGGTACGATCGTGCGCAGCCAACGCCTCTCTTGTGGATCAGTGAGGGAATCACCGATTACTACGCGGACGTCGCCGAAGTGAGAGGCGGGCTCATCAACGCCGAGCAGTTCTACGCGATGACGATGGCAAAGATCGATCGGATATCCGAAGGCCCTCCAATCGCCCTGGAGGACGCGTCGCTCTCGGCGTGGGTGCATCCCGTCGATGGCACGAGCGACATCTACTATGACAAAGGGTCGCTCGCGGGACTTCTGCTGGACATCATGATTCGCGATGCGAGCGACAATCAGCGCTCGCTCGACACTGTGATGCGTGACGTGTACCGCAATTCCTGGAAGCGTGGCCGCGGATTCACAAACGACGAATGGTGGCAGGCGGTCGCGCGCGCCGCGACTCGACCGTTGACCGATTTCGACCGAAGGCATGTGGATGGGCGCGAAACGTTTCCGTGGGATTCTGTGCTCCCGCTCGCGGGAATGAAGCTGATGGTCGAGCGAACCGTGCTTCCGAACCTCGGAGCCTCGATCTCCGGCGATGAGCAGGGGCGCCGGGTGATCGCACTCGATCCGGTGGGTACCGGCACGTCGGCGGGCATCAAGGTTGGAGACTACCTGGTGTCGATCGGCGGAATCGCCACGGACGATCCCGCGTTTGGGACGAGCTTCAGCGCGAAGTACGCGGGCGTGGCACCCAGTGGAACTGTACCGGTTGTGATTCGGCGCGGCACTCAGCAGATGACATTGAACGCGGCCGCGAACTTCAGGACGAGCGAGCGTCGGCGGGTCGTCGCGTTGACCAATGCATCCGCAAAAGCGATTCGGATTCGGGAAGGCATCCTCACGGGGAAGCCAGCGACCTGATCGACTGAGAACGTCCTCAGTTTCTCAGTCGGTACCAGTCAATCTTGGTTTTTTCGCGTGGTGATGGTCCAGTCCACGGCTCGCGCATCAAGGCCTCGATCTCATTGATCTCCCGCGGCGCGCGCGAGATCCACTCGAGCCCGCGATCGGTCATGACGTAGTCGTCCTCGATCCGAACTCCAACATTGCGGTAGCGCTCCACGGCGGGCCGGATTTTTTCGATCATCGCCCGGTTCCGCGGCGTGCGCGGGATTACTTCGAGCAGATTCTCGCGAACGTAAATACCAGGTTCGATTGTGAACGCGCTGCCGGCGACAAGATTCCCCACGCTGGTCGCAGCGCCGGGATCATGCACGTCGAGTCCAATGCCGTGTCCGAGGCCGTGGTAATAGAAGAGACTGAATTGCGGGCACTGCCTCGATGCCGACACCTCGCAATCGTACGTCGCATTTGCGCTCTCGATGAGGCCGAGACGCGCGAGACCTGCAGCGAGCGTTGCTGTGGAGGAATCAGTCAGAGCGCGAGCCGGCCCGTTCAGCTTCGCCTGCCGCTCCGCCGCCGCCTGCGCGTCGCGCACCACCTGATAGACTGCGCGCTGCTCGGCAGTGTATGTCCCGGAAACGGGGATTGTCCGAGTGACGTCGGCCGCGTACCCGCCGTACGACGCGCCAATGTCCATCACAACGACGTCGTTGCTTCCGTAGAAGCGGTCGTCGGCGTTGTAATGAAGCGTCGTCGAATTCGGGCCCGAGCCGACGATCGTTGCGAACGACGGGCGCTCCGCTCCGTTTCGCCTGAACGTGTACTCTATGAGCGCCTGCGTTTCAAACTCGTTTTGACCAGGCTCCGTTGCGCGCATCGCGTCGCGGTGCGCGTCAACGGAGATTGCGACTGCCTTCTTTATCAGATCGAGCTCGGCCGCAGTCTTCACTCGCCTGAGCTGAAGGACCGCGAGGCTCGCAGATTTTACTGTAACACCTGGACGTTTCGCCGCGACTGCGCGGACGAACTGATCGTCCGATGTGAGAACAGCATGATCCGGAGCATAGTTGCCGACGACGTGCAGCACGCTCGTTCCGCTTCGCGCGAGGAGCGAATCGAGTACTCGGGCGAGCGTTGAGCCCTCATGCGACTCGAAGCCCAGAAACTGCTTTACGCCCGTGAGGCCGAGCCGCTTGCCTGTCCACATCTCCCGTGAGGGATCACTCGGAAGAACGAACAGGTGCTGCCCCGCAACCTTTCCGCTTTTGATGTCGAGCACGAGCGCGGCGTCCGGCTCGTTGAAGCCCGTGAGATAACGGAACTGCGAGTTCTGGTAGAAGGAGATGTAATCCTCCTCCGGCTCCGGCGATCCGAATGCCACCAGGACACCGTCGCCGAGTGCCGCTGCGAGCGCAGCGCGGCGGGAAGCGAACTCCGCCTGCGTGATTTGCGCTCGAAGGGAGAGCGGCAGATGCGCCAATACGAGAACAACGCCCGCCAGGAAATATCGGAATTTCATGAGATCCCTATTGAGACCGAAGGATCGCCTTTGCGATCGTCTGTAGCTGCATGTTGGAGGTTCCTTCGTAAATCGCCCCGATCTTCGCATCGCGATAAAACTTCTCGACGGGGTAATCCCTGGTATACCCGTACCCGCCGAAAAGCTCCACACACAACGACGTGACCGATTGACACACCTGCGACGAGAATAGCTTTGCCATCGCGCCCTCGCGGGCGATGTCGCGACCCGCATCCTTGAGACGCGCCGCGTTGTAGACCATCAGGCGCGCCGCCTCGAGCTCCGTCGCAGCCTGCGCCACCTGGAACTGAACTCCCTGAAACTCAGAAAGTGATTTGCCGAACTGCTTACGCTCGTTGAGGTAGTCTATCGTTACGTCGAGTGCGCCCTGCGCCACACCGATCATCTGCGCGCCGATGCCGATGCGCCCTTCATTCAGCGTCTCGATAGCGATCTTGTAACCCTGACCAACGGGACCGAGGACATTGTCCTCAGGCACCTCGCAGTTGTCGAGAAGCAGCTCAGTCGTACTGGAAGCGCGAATGCCAAGCTTGTCTTCCTTCTTGCCGACGGCGAATCCGGGGAAGTCACGCTCCACGATGAACGCTGTGATCCCCTTATAGCCCGCCGATGGATTTGCATTTGCAAAGATCACGAACACGCCGGCCTCGGCGCCGTTCGTTATCCACAGCTTCTGTCCGTTGAGAATCCAGCGGTCGCCTTTCTTTTCCGCGCGGGCAGCGAGTCCAAACGCGTCAGAGCCGGAGCCTGATTCCGAGAGCGCGTAGGCGCCGACAACTTCGGACGTCAGCATCGGCAGGTATTTCGCTTTCTGCGCGTCGCTGCCGTAACGCGCAATCGGATAATTGACGAGCGTGTTTTGAACGTCGCAGACGATCGCAGCAGAAGCGTCGACTTTGCTGATCGCCTCGACGGCAAGCGTTACCATGAACAACGATCCACCCGCGCCGCCGTACTCTTCCGGAACCTCGATTCCCATGAGGCCAAGGTCGAAGTATCTGGGAATGAGCTCAGGCGCGATCTTTCCCGCCTTCTCCATCTCCACCACCCGCGGGCGTACCTCGTCCTCGGCGAACCCCTTAACGGCGTCGCGGAACATCTCCTCTTCTTCGGAGAGAATCGTCAGGGCGGGTCGAGTATCGGTGTGGGTTTGCATTCGACCTGGAAGATAATCGACCAGGCCAAGTCCTTACGGCGAATTCGGCAGGGGGACGGAGCCGATGACGAACGTGTCCAGGAATTCCCGCGCCCATGGCGACGAATCGAGCTTGCCGGAACCGAGGGGGTAGGCCGCCGACAGGCCGTCTGTGTTGGCGAGGACGACGAAGGTGAGTCCCCGATCGGGAACCTTTACGATAAGGGACGAGTTTGCTGTCCAGTAACCATAGTGCCAGATGATTCTCACTCCCTTGTAGAGAGTGGAGAACCAGCCGAGTCCGTATGGAAGCGCCGCGCCCGACGGATTGACTGCGGGAGTCCATGCCGAAGCTTTCGTTTCGGGACGCAACAGCGCGTCACGATCCATCGCCATCGAGAACGCAGCCACGTCGAGTGCTGATGAAGTGAGCCCGGCCGCTGCTCCGAACGATGTGGGGTAAGTCGTCGCCGCGTAATCGCGATTCTTATAGGTGTAGCCGCGCGCCAGGTTCGCTTCGAACGTCGCCTTGTTGAGTCCACTTACCGAAAACGCAGCCGATTGCGGGTTTGGAGCAGTGCGAGCCAGACCGAGCTTGCCAATGATCCGCTCCTCGAGCGCTGCGGCAAAAGATTTTCCTGCCGCCGACGCGATGACGGATTCCAGAAGAGCGAAGCGGTCGCCATTGTAGCTGAACTGCGTTCCAGGTGTGCCTTCGGACGTCATGCTCAACAGGTGCCGAACGCGAATCACACCGGGACTCGTGAGGTTGATCCCGTATTTCGAGACGGGATCGTCGAGCGAAACCCTTCCCTCCTCGACGAGCTGAAGCAGTACCGTTGAAGCAAAAGGCTTGGTGAGCGATGCGAGGTGGTACGTCGTCGTATCGGCCGCTGCGCGCTGTGCCGCGATATCGGCGGTGCCGAACCCCTTTGACCAGACGACCTTCTGGTCTTTGGAGATTACTGCGGTGACCGCGGCGATGTTCGACCCGTCGCGAAGATTCTCGAGTCGTTGCTCGAACTCCGCAACCGACGCGGGCGGAGTGGTGACGCTTCTGTTGCCGCATGCCGAGGCCGCCCCGAGGATGCAGCTGATCATCACGAACGAAACTCGGGCTCTACGCATTTTCTCCTCGGTTAATCAGTGAATCGGTCGATCGCTTGCCTGGTTCTTTGCCATCATGGCCTCGTAACGCGGATGACTTCGCAATGGATCGAAATCCGAATCGTTCTCGATCCATTTCCAGTGCCCGAAGCCAGCCGCAATTGCACGCTCGAGAAGATTGATCGCTTCGTCAGATTCTCCACTGGTGGAATAGATGCACGCAACGTTGTAAAGCACGGTTGCATCGCCCGGACTGATCGCGAGCGCCTGCGCCCCCCAGTCCTTTGCGCGCTTCACTTCGCCCAGCCGCGCGAGGGCGGTTCCACCCATGTACAGAGCCCGCGGATCGTCGGGGTTCAGCTCGAGGCGCTTGCTCGCCGCATCGAGCGCCCGCCGGTATGCCCGCTGTGAGTCGGCTGTCCGGCCGAGTCGAGCGTAGGCTGCGCCGAGGAACTCCGGCACCACGTAGTCCTCGGGCCTGAGCTCGGCCGCCCGCTCGAGGATCTTTATCGCCTTGTCGAATTTGCCCTGCGCCACCAACCCACGGCCGTACATGTACGCGGCATCGAACAGCTGCGGATTAAGCCCCATCGCTGTCTCGAATTCCGTCTCTGCTTCGGCATAATTTCCGAGGAGCGAGACGGCGAGACCGCGGGCGACGTGCGCTTCCGCAAGCTGCGGCGCAAGCTCCAGCGCGCGCCGGCTCGCAGTCTCGGCGTTTAGAAGGTTCGCCTCAGTCGCGTCGAAGTTGGTGTAAAGAACCGAGCAACAATCGGCCACACCGGCATAGGCAAGCGCGTAGGTCGGATCGATCTCGATTGCCTTGTTGAACATCTGCCGGGCGAATTCGATACTCTGCTTGCGGAACTGGTGAAAAAACTGTCGTCCGCGGAGATAGCAGTCATATGCCTCGACGTTCGCCGTCGGGACCTGCTCGATCGCGCGCTTCTCGTCCTCGCTGAGAATGACGCTCAGCGCCTTCACGATGTTCTGCGCGATTTCATCCTGAATCGCGAACACGTCCTCCATGTCGCGATCATAGCGCTGCGACCAGAGCTGGTAACCGTCGCTGATATTCACAAGCTGCGCAGTGATGCGAAGCTTATTGCCGGCCTTGCGTACGCTACCCTCCAAAACCGTGGCGACGTCGAGCTTCTTGCCCACCTGGCGGATGTCCTCCGTCGTCCCCTTGAACGCGAACGACGACGTCCGCGACGCAACACGCAGCGCCTTGATCGTCGTCAGGGCGTTGATGATCTCCTCCGCCATCCCGTCCGTGAAATACCCATTCTCGCGCTCGGCGCTCATGTCGGCGAACGGAAGCACGGCAATGGACTTCGGCGCCGGTGCCTGAGGCTTCACAGTCGTTTGATCAGAGGGGGTCGAGGCTTTCGGCCAGATGAGCGCCTTCGCGAACTCTCCGGATGTCATGTATCGCTCACCGGGTTCTTTGGACATCGCCTTCGCCACCGCTTCGTTTATCTCGTCGGGCACATTTGGCTCGACTTTGCGAAGCGACGGCACGGGCTCGGTGAATCGCTTGCTGAGTACTGACTGTGCGCTCGAGCCGACGAAGGCCTTTTGTCCCGAAAGCACTTCGTACAGCATGCACGCCAAACTGTATTGATCGCTTCGACCGTCGATCTCACCCTCGCCCGCCGCTTGCTCCGGGCTCACGTACGCCGGAGTTCCGACCATCATCCCCGCTTGGGTGAGCGTGTCGCCCGATGCGACGCTCACTGCTTTCGCAATCCCGAAGTCCATCACCATGGCTTCGCCTTCGTGAAGCATGATGTTCTCGGGCTTGATGTCGCGATGCACGACGCGCTGGCGGTGGGCATAGTCGAGCGCCCCGGCGATTCCGCGTGCGAGGTACAGCGCCTCGTCGAGTGGAAGCTTCCCCAGGCGATTCAGGCGTGACCGTAGCGACTCACCCTCGACGTACGGCATCACGTAATACAGGAATCCGCTCGCCTCCCCCGAATCGTGGAGCGGGAGGATGTGCGGGTGGTTGAGCCGGGCGGCGACTTTGATCTCGCGGAGAAATCGGTCGGGCCCGAGTGAGGACGACAGCTCGGGGTGCAGGACCTTGAGCGCAACGGCGCGATCGTGCTTCCGGTCCTGCGCCAGGTATACTGTAGCCATGCCTCCGCGGCCCAGCTCGCGCTGGATGTCGTACTTGTCGGAAAGTGCTTTTTCGAGGCGGTCCAGCAAGCGGTTACTAACCTTTCAGCGGGGATTGAAAACCTACAGGTTGGGCCTCAAGCGGGCTACTACGGGTGGCACAGTTTTGAGTTGGGATCAGTCTGCGCGAAGGTTGGGGGAGATTTTCGGATCCTATTGCCAGTTTTGGCAATAGCGCCACGAAAATTCATCCGCGGCACCGCGTGAAATTGCCAACACTGGCAATGAGATCCGAAAATCTCTTCCAACCTTCGCGCAGTCAGGTCCCAACTCAAACGGTAGCGTGAGCCGCCAGGTGAACCACCACCGGGTCCGCGTTAAGTTCTTCCAGCCAACCACGGAGACGAACTAAATGGAACAGAAGATCGGCCTCCTTGTCGGCCGGGAGTGGTCCTTCCCACCGGCGTTCATCGAGGAAGTGAACCGGCGCCAAGCCGGCGTCGTCGCCGAGTACGTGTCGCTCGACATCACCCGCATGGGCGTTCCGGGCGAATACGCCGTGATCATCGACCGTATCTCGCACGAGGTTGGCTTCTACCGCGCGTATCTCAAGCACGCGTCGCTTCTTGGCACCAGGGTCGTGAACAATCCCTTCATGTGGTCGGCCGACGACAAGTTCTTCGATGCGTCGCTGGCGACTGTGCTTGGCGTTGCGAGCCCCAAGACTGTAGTGCTCCCCAACAAGGATTACATCCCCGGTATCTCGCACTCGGAGAGCCTCCGCAACCTCAAGTTTCCGATCGACTGGAAGGGCGCAATCGACTATGTGGGCCTTCCCTGCGTGCTGAAAGACGCGCACGGAGGCGGATGGCGCGACGTCTACATCTGCCGCTCACTCGAGGAGGTTATGCTGCACTACAACGACAGCGGCCTTCTCACGATGGTGCTGCAGGAATTCATCGAATGGGACAAGTACATCCGCTGCCTCTGCCTCGGCCAGAAGGATGTACTCCCGATGCAGTACGATCCCAAAGCGCGGTGTTACATCGAGGACGAGAGTTACCTGCCGCCGGCGCTCAAGAAGCGGATCGTCGACGACGCGCTGACGCTGGTGCGCGCGCTCGGCTACGACATGAACAGCGTGGAGTTTGCGGTGCGCGACGGCGTGCCGTACGCGATCGACTTCATTAATCCCGCGCCGGACATGGATATCAACTCGCTGACCCGGCCGTTCTT
>JBDSVO010000222.1:0-4438 GCA_039927215.1 Gemmatimonadaceae bacterium | reverse complement strand
TACCTCCACCTCTTCCGCGTCGCCGACATCCACGCGACCGACGCCGACGACCGCGCCACGGTCCTCCGCACGTCCGATGGTTATGTCGAAGTCCGCATTCAGTCAGGAAACAATGCGCCATGGTTTGCTCGGCGGTTCAACCCAGCTGAGACGCGTGAAATCCGTCTTTACCTGCACGGCGGCGATGACGCGGCTGTCGTGAGCGGCAGTGCCGGCTCGAGCATCCCCGTCAGAATCATTGGCGGCAATGGAAACAACACAATTGTTGATTCATCCACCGTCGGCGGAAAACGCAACCCGACGAAGCTGTATGAGGTTGGCAGCGTAAGCGGTGTTGTGTACGGTCCGGATACAACGGCGAAAGAAGCAGACAAGTCTGGAAAAACAGATACGGCTGGCAAGGCTGACAAACCGAAGGGCGAAGAGAAGAAAGAAGAAGAAAAAAAGGAAATCGATGAGTCGCAGCTCGAGTTCAATCGGCGCCCGTGGATCCGCCCGTACGGGCATCTGATTCCTCCCGAGCGAGACCGTGGAACGAGCATCCGTCCCGTAGTCGGCATCAAGACAGGTCACGGCCTGGGCCTCGTGCCAAAAATTGGAATCGCCCGCTACAACTTCGGTTTCCGGAAGTACCCGTACGCGAGCATGCAGAAAGCAACGGTGGGATACTCGACAGCAATTCGCGGCTTCGACATCGGCCTCGAAACCGACAACCGCTTCGAGAGCTCGAACGTTCACATTCCGGCCGCTGCAAGAATGTCCCCGCTCGAGGTCATCGAATTTCGCGGATTCGGCAACGATGTTCCAAACCAGACAACTGATTTCTACGACGTCAGACAGCGGCAGTGGAGCTTCCGCCCGGCGCTCGGCTACTCCTTCGGTCCTGTAAGCGACATCTCGCTGGGTCCAATCGTTCGGTATACGACGACTGACAGCACCGCCAACCGATTCATCGCCCAGGAAAGGCCGTACGGGTTTGCGAGCTTCGGCCAGGTAGGCGCGCAGCTCAAACTCTACCACGATACGCGCATCCGCGAAGACACTGGAGTCGCGCGCGCAGGAATTACTCTGCGTCCACCACAGAATCCGCTGCTGTGGGGTACTCTGGATTTCACCGGAAGTGTGTATCCGGGCATGTGGGACGCTACCGAGGCGTACGAGAAGATTTCCGGTGTCGCCGCAGCGTATCTGACCATTCCGGCGTTGACGCGGCCAGTAATCGCACTTCGCGCGGGCGGCGAAAAGCTCATCGGCGACTTCCCCTATTTCGACGCGGCGTTTATTGGAGGATCAGGCTCACTCCGCACGGAACACCGGCAACGTTATGCAGGTGACGCCTCGCTCTTCGGCACCACTGAGCTTCGCGTTCCGCTCGTGAAATTCCCGTTGATTCTTCCGTGGAACGTTGGCGCTCTCGGTTTCGTGGATGCGGCAAGAGTCTATGTTGATGGCGAATCACCCGGCGGCTGGCATATTGGGTCGGGGGCAGGATTCTGGATTGGGATCATCAGTCCCGAAATCAGTCTCAGTGTTCTCTACACCAACAATCCCGATCGCCGGATCCTGACCAATCTCGGGTTCACGTTCTGAGGCGGGGAGAGAGGCAGCCATAACGAGTCTGTCGCCACGCCATAATTCCCGACGCCCAATCAGCAGGGCCCGAGATCGCTCGCTCCTACTGCTCGTCGTGATTCCAGTTTTTGGCGTGGCCTGTCCGCCGGAGAGGAAGACGCCGCCCGCGGCGGGTGCGCCAGCCGCCGAGATCGCTCTCGCCGGCGCTGCGGTGATGGTCGGGGCCGGCGACATCGCGGTCTGCGGCAGCCGGGGAGACGAAGCAACTGCGGCTCTCGTTGACAGCATTCTCAAGGCTGACAGCGCGGCGAACGTACCGAATGCGGTGTTTACAGTTGGCGACAACGCATATCCTTCCGGCCCGAGGGGTTACGACGATTTCTTCGAGCGGTGTTTCACGCCATCCTGGGGGAAAAAGTCGAAATCGATCATGAAGTGGATTCACCCTACGCCCGGCAATCATGATTTTGAGATCCGTAGCGGCCGTGGATACTACCGCTACTTCGGCGACCGGGCCGGCCCCCTCGGCAAGGGGTATTACAGCTTCAACATCGGGGATTGGCACGTGGTTGCGCTGAACAGCGAGCTGAGCGTTGGCTCCGTGGCCGATGGGGGACAGGAAGAGTGGCTCCGGAAAGATCTCAAGGATCACGCGAACGTTTGCACCATGGCCTACTTCCATAAACCGCTTTTCAGCTCAGGAACGCACGGAGCAGCTCCTCAAATGCAAGATCTGTGGACGATCCTGTACGAAGCTGGAGTAGACCTGGTGGTGAATGGGCATGAGCACCACTACGAGCGGTTCAATCCGCAGACTCCGGCGGGGCTTCCTGATTCGCTTCGCGGTATTGAACAGATAATCGTCGGGACCGGCGGCGCCGACCTTCGGGACGCCGACAACCAGGGCGAGCCAAATTCTGCCGTGCGCATTCAAGGCTACTTTGGAGTGCTGAAGTTGACGCTCGGCAAGGACGAATACCGCCACGCATTTCTCGATACGGAAGGCCGAATCTGGGATCAGGGCGGCCGAAAATGTCACTAGCTTCAAGAATCACGAAATGACGCAGGCTACAAGAAACCTCTCGCTGACCGTGAGCTCACCGGCTCGCCCGCCGGCGCCAGCGCCGGCGCCGACCGCCGAGAGCGCGACGCGAATCGCCGCGATCGACATCGGATCCAACTCGATCCGGATGATCATCGCCGACGTCGGTGCGAACGGTGCGATCAGAGTCGTCGACGAGATGAAGGCGGCACCGCGTCTGGGGGGCGGAGTCGAGCGAACCGGCGCGCTCAGCGGACCCGCCATGCAGAATGCTTTGAGCGCGCTCGCGCGGATGGCCGCGTTGGCGAAGCAGCAGGGCTGCCGCCGCATCGAGGTAGTCGCGACGAGCGCCGTACGCGAAGCGAGCAATCGCCAGGAATTTCTCGCGCTCGTCAGAGAGGAGACCGGACTCAAGATCCGCGTCATCAACGGCGAGGACGAAGCTCGCCTCAGCTTTCGGAGCGCGCTCGCCCACTTCGACCTTGCCGCCGGCCGCTCGGTGATCATGGACATCGGTGGCGGATCGCTGGAGCTCGTTCTGAGCGCCGACGGACTCGTTGACCGATTCATTTCGCTGCCGTTCGGTGCGATCAGGCTGACCGAGGAGTTTCTCACCGATACGAACGGACTGAAGGGAGTGCGTCGCCTGCGCAAACGGGTACGCCGCGAGGTCACGAAGCAACTCTCGGCGCGTCACTGGGGGCGCGCGCGGATCATCGCTTCGGGGGGGACGTTCACCAACCTTGCGAGCGTTCACCTCGCCCGTCAGGGAATGGAAACCACGCGCACAACTCACGGCACCGTAGTTCCGCGAGTCGACCTGGAGCACATCGTCGACACGCTCGCGAGTATGTCCCCCAATGAGCGCGGGCTCGTTCCGGGCCTGAACAAGGAGCGAGCGGACATCATCGTCGCCGGACTCGCCGTCGCCGCCGAAGTTCTCGCGCGCCTCGAGGCGCGTGAGCTCGTGGTTTCCGCATATGGGATTCGCGAGGGCATTCTGCTCGAGGCGGCGCGCGTTACCCCGACGGTCGCGGATCCGGGTGAAGCGCGGGAGCGTTCGGTCAAGGACCTGGCGGAGCGCTCACACTTCGAGGCGCCGCACGCGCGGCACGTCCAGAAGCTTGCCCTTCAAATGTTCGACGCGATCGGCGCGCGTCTCGGCTGCCAGCCCGACGAGCGCCAGTTGCTCGCGGACGCCGCGCTTCTCCACGACATCGGCTATCACATCAACTACGAAAAGCACCACAAGCATTCGTATCATCTCGTGCAGCACGCGGAGCTGCTCGGGATGACACCTGTCGAGCAAATTGTCGTCGCCAACGTCGCTCGCTATCACCGCGGCGCAGCGCCGAAACGGAGACACGAGAACTTTGCTGCACTCGACTCCACGTTGCGCGCAAAGATCGTTCGCCTGTCGGCGATTCTGCGAGTCGCAGACGGATTCGATCGCGGACACGCCGGCGCCGTCGAAAGCGTGCGCGTGCGCTGGACGAGGCGCGCTCTTCGCCTGACGGCAATACCAAATCCCAAGGCGGTGGGGATTCGTCTCGAGGTGTGGGGTGCCGCGAGGAAGTCCAAACTCCTCTCGCGTGTGGCCGATGCGCGAATAGAGATCGTCGCGCCCGACGGAAAGGTCGTTACCTACGAAGACGAAGACGGAAAAGCAGACTGAAGGACAGCGTCAGCCGGCGGCTCGGCGCCTTCCGCCGGCGCTTCAGGCGTGTTGAACGCCGAAACTCCCCACGGATCGCCAAGCAGCAGGTCGTGTGTCGCTATCTCCCGGTCTCCACCGGGATTGCGCTGAGTGTACGTCCCGTCGGC
>JBDSVO010000221.1:0-16887 GCA_039927215.1 Gemmatimonadaceae bacterium | reverse complement strand
CGCTGGCCAGATTCAATGCCAACCGACATCTGCTCGTTCTCGAGGCTCGATTTCTCGGCCGCCGCATTGATGAACTTCCCCTTGTTGTACTGGACGTAGCGCACCACGCCATCCACGGGGTACCGGTTCACGTGAACGTTGAAAACGTTCATGAAGATCGACATGCGAAAGGCGCGACCCTGAACGAAGGCGGGCTCGTCTACTTCCGTCATCATTATGAGCCGTCCATCAGCGGGAGCGACGACGAGCTGGGCACCGCGGTCGCCTGTCCGCTCGGGATCGCGGAAGAAGTACGCCACCCAGAGGGCGAGCAGAGTTACGATCACCGCCAACAGCCATAGCGGCCAGGAGCGCCGCGCCACCGCCAGACCGAAGGCGACTATTGCGGCGAGTGTCGCGATCCCGATGTACAGGTACCCTTCACGAGCGAAGTTCAATGAACCGGTCCGTTTCGAAGAGGCGCCCCTGTCAGCCGGCGAAAAATGTCGAGATATCGGTCGCTCGTGGCCTGTACGACTTCCGCCGGCAGAGGCGGCGCTGGATGCTCGCCGTTCCAGTTGCCGAGTCGCCGCTCACCGTCGAGGTAATCGCGCAGCGGCTGCTTGTCGAAGCTGGGCTGAGTCCGGCCCGGCTTGTAGCCTTCGTGCGGCCAGAATCGGGAGCTGTCGGGAGTCAGCACTTCGTCAACTAATATAACCTCCGACGGGTCGAACCCCCGGCCGTTTCCGACGTAGCCGAACTCGAGCTTCGTGTCGGCGATGATGATGCCACGCTCACCGGCGACCGCGCGACCGTGCTCATACACAAGTCGCGTTAGCCGCTCGAGCTCCGCTGTGACATCCGTGCGGACGAGCTCACGCATATTCGCGATCGTGATGTTCTCGTCATGACCCTGCTCGGCCTTCGTTGCCGGGCTGAACAGCGGCACAGGAAGCCGGTCGGCCTCGCGGAGATTTTCGGGAAGCTTCTCACCTGCCAAGGTCCCGCTCGCCTTGTACTCCTTCCACGCGGACCCCGTGATGTAGCCGCGAATCACGCACTCGACAGGAAACACGTCCGCTCGAACACAGAGCATCATCCGGTCGCGCAGCTCGTCGGCATGCGCGGTAAGTTGGGGCAGCTCGCGCACGATCTCGTCGCTTTTCGCGCTGAGCATGTGATGGCGAACGCGGCCGGTAAACTGCTCGAGCCACCACGCAGTCAGCTGCGTGAGCACAGCACCCTTGAACGGGATCTTCTCCGACATCACAACATCGAACGCGCTGACCCGATCGGTCGCTACCAGCAGTACACGGTCAGAATCGACTTCATAGACATCCCGCACTTTGCCGCGCCGTAGAAGCGGGAGGGGGAGTCCCGTCTCTGCCACCAGCATCAGACTCGGACCTCGACGTTGTCGGCGCCAACGTCGGCTCCCGCGAGCAGCGGCTCGAGCACCTCCGAGAGAAACTCGTCCACCTGCTGAGATGCGCGGCCAATGAACGCGCTGGGTTGAGCGGCATCGTCTACGTCTGCCCGACTCAAGCCGAGGGCGGGATCGTCGGCGAGTCGATCGAGCAGCGCACGCGATTTACGACCGTCTGCGGAATCACCCGAAAAGGCGACAGTGTGGCGCCGAATCGCTTCATGGGCGTCCTGACGATCACGGCCGGCGCGGACGGCACGCACAATCAGTCGCTCTGTCGCCATCAAGGGGAGCTCCGCGCGCACGCGTTCTTCGATGCGCTCGCGCCGCACTTCGAGACCGGAAGCAACGTTGGCCATCAGGATCAGGATTGCTTCCGTTGCGAGAAACGATTCCGGGATTACGAGGCGCCGGTTCGCGCTGTCGTCGAGCGTGCGCTCGAGGAATTGAACCGAATGAGTCTGATTGGCGTTTGGCTCGAGCGAAAGCACGAAGCGAGCAAGACCTGCGATTCGCTCCGATCTCATCGGGTTCCGCTTGTAAGCCATTGCCGACGAGCCAACCTGCTCCTGCTCGAAAGGCTCCTCCATCTCCCCAAACGACTGCAGCATGCGGATGTCTCCGCTGAACTTCGCGGCCGACGCAGCGATTCCGGCGACCACGGCGAGAACGGAGGCGTCGATTTTTCTGGTGTACGTTTGCCCGGTAACAGCCAGTGCAAATGGGAAATCCATCATTGCAGTAACGCGCCTGTCCAGCTCACGGACCTTCTTGTGGTCTCCCTCGAATATCTCCAGAAAGCTTGCCTGCGTTCCTGTCGTTCCTTTCACCCCGCGGAACGGCAGGGTCGCAACGCGGTGGTCGAGATCCCGCACATCGAGAACCAGGTCCTGCATCCATAATGAAGCGCGCTTACCAACGGTTGTGAGCTGAGCGGGCTGAAGGTGAGTGTAGCCGAGAGTCGGCTCATCCTTCCATTTAGCGGCGAATGCTGAGAGCGCCCGCAGGATTCCGACGAGCCTGCCTCTCAGGAGATGCAGGCCACGCCTCATCAGTATCAGGTCAGCGTTGTCGGTGACGTACGCGCTGGTGGCACCAAGGTGGATGAATGGCTTCGCGGCCGGGGCTACATCGCCGAACGCGTGCAGGTGCGCCATTACATCGTGGCGGAAGCGCCGCTCGTACGCAGCGACGGCGTCGAAATCGACCTTGTCGAGATTTGCACGCATCTGCTCGATTGCCTCGTCTGGAATCGGCACGCCGAGCTCCTTCTCCACTTCCGCCAATGCGAGCCAGAGTCTGCGCCACAGGCCGTAGCGCGTGCGAGGCGACCACAGCTCGAGCATCACCTCCGATGCGTATCGCTCCGAGAGGGGTGAGGAGTAGGTGTCGTGCATCCTTATTGGATTACGAACTCGGTTCTGTACACCTGACCACCGCGCTCGAGGTACATCACGATGACACCACGCCCGGCATAATAGTCGATCGCTCGTGCAGCGGATTCGGCGTCCGGGATTGGCACGCGATTCACCTGAAGAATTACGTCACCCGCTTGAACTCCGAGCTGATCGGCTACTCGCGGCGAGACGGACTGGATAAGCGCTCCCTGAGCCCGTCGCACACCGCGCTCCGCCCTGATCGCCGGCGTGAGTGTGACAAGTTGAATCTCGCGCAACACGGTAACCTTCGGCGCGTTAACCTCTGGCAGATCGGCGACTTTTACGTTTACGCGTACAGTTTGCCCGCCTCGTCTCAGTACCAGCGGCACATCATCTCCAACTCGGAGCTCGAGTCGCTCAGCTTCCCAGTCGTACGGATTATGGATGGCCCGCTCTCGCGATTGCGCGAGAACGTCGCCGGCGCGGATTCCTGCGCGATCGGCGGGCGAGCCGGCGACCACGGACGCGACCGTTGCACCACTGGACGCGGGACCGACAGGAATGCTTCGGTTGCCGAGTTTTATTCCGATCCACGGTCGCCGGACGACACCATGCGCCAGCAGATCCTCCGCAACACGCCGCGCGCGGTTGACTGGAATCGCGAAGCCGAGCCCAATGGAGCCTCCGCTCGGAGAATAGATCGAGCTGTTCACGCCTATCACCTGGCCCAGGGCGTTCACGAGGGGGCCGCCGGAGTTGCCGGGATTTATGGATGCGTCCGTCTGAATCATGTCGACGTAGACGCCTCCGCCCTGGCTCTCCGCCGCGAGATTCCGACCGGTGCCGCTCACGACGCCTGCGGTAACACTCGGCTCTGTATTAGCCAGCATGAAGCCATAGGGGTTTCCGATCGCGATGGCCCATTCTCCAACGAGGAGATTGGAGGAATTTCCCAGCGGAGCGACGGGAAGACCTTTCGCGTCGATTTTGATCACGGCAAGGTCATTTGATTCGTCCAGTCCGACGAGCTTTGCGGGGTAGGTGGTGCCGTCCCGCATTGCGACTGAGATGCGCGACGCGCCCGAGACTACATGCGCGTTCGTGAGGATGACCCCATCCTCCCGAACGATGAAACCCGAACCAAGCCCCGCAGCCGAGCGTGTGCCCGAGCGCCCGCCAAAGAATTGCTCGAACACATCAGCTGGGACGCGCTCGACAACTTCTGTCTGAACCGTTACGACGCTCGGTGCAACTCGCTCGACAGCGGAAGTGATCGCTGTGCGACGGCCCGTCGCAATCTCCTCGGTGCGCTGCGTTGGCAGCTGCGTCGCTTCGGCTGCCGGGAGCGATCTGTCCTTGCAGGCACCGGCTGAAACTGCAATCAAAGCCAGCGACACAACCGTCTTCACTGTTCCGCGGGTGAGCGCGGCCGCTTGCTGAGGCTGCTCAAAAACCGGTCGAGGCCGCGATCCGTCAGCGGGTGGAGCAGCAGCGACCGCAGCACCGCGGGCTGGACGCAGACGATCTGAGCGCCCGCTGTGATGCACTCCGTGAATTGAGTCGTCGTGCTCGGCGACGCCACCATGACATCGCATTCGCATTCGCTTGCCGCGAGCAGTGACCGGATCTCGGTTACGGCATTGGTGCTGGTCTGCCCCTGTGCCTCGAGGTCGTGCAACGACACGCGAACCATCGATGCTCCCGCTTTTGCCGCGAGCACCGCTTGCGCTCCGTTGAACACGTAGGTCGCGCAAATGCCGATACCTTCGGCATTCAGCCGGTGCATCGGGACGAGCGCGTCTTCAACGAGGGGAAGCTGAACGACGACATTGTCGGAGATCCTGGCGAGCTCGCGCGCATCCTGATACATGTCTTCGCCGCTGACTGCGCCGACCTCAACACAGATTGGAATTGCGAACTGCTGCGCGATCGATGCGATCAGCTCGTGACGTCTGTCGCCTGAAGCATTCGCCGAATCATCAGGCTCGGAGAACACCACGCCGTCGGCAAAGCCAGCCGCAGCTGCCTTGCGGATCTCGTCGATCGACACGGTCTCGATAAAAATATTCATGTGGCTCGAAGATAAAGTTCGGAAGGATACTCGACGCGGTCGAGGTACAGCGCGTGCGGAGGAACCGGCGGTGACGCTTCGTGATTATCCCCCGATGCGAGCAGCCGCTTCACGATGCCTGCATCGCGGCGCCCTGCGGCGACATCGAGCATCGTTCCAACCAGAAAGCGCACCATATGGTGCAAGAAACGGTTCGCGCGGATCCGGAAATCGAGACCCGCGCTGCGCTCGCTCCAGTCCGCCTCGTACACAATGCAATGGTGATCATCGTGCTCCGGCGCGGTTCCCTTTACTGCGAACGCGCGGAATGAGTGATCACCGATAATTTCAGCTGTCGCCTCGCGGAGTCCAGCGATATCGATCTGACGCTGCCACGACAACTCACGATTTCTTCTGAACGGCGATTCGACCTCCTCGTCGGTTCCCACCAGATAGCTGTAGCTCCGCGACAATGCGCTGTACCGCGCGTGAAAATCCTCTCGCATTTCGAACGACGCCTTCACCCAGACGTCGCGAGGTAGAACCGCGTTGAGCGAGCGGCGAAGTGCAGGGGCAGCCCATCTCTCCGGTACTCTCACTCCGGCGGCCTGTCCGCGAGCGTGGACTCCGGCGTCGGTTCTGCCCGCGCCGAGCACGGAGATTTGCGTCTGGCACAGCCTGAGTAGCGCATCCTCGACCACGCCCTGCACGGTTCTTTCATCAGGCTGCCGTTGCCACCCCGCGAAGCCCGCTCCGTCGTACTGCAGTACAAGTTGCACGCAGCGTGACGTCATGGCTGAAGTTACCGTGCGCGGTAAATCGCCGCGAGTGCAGGGCTAATTCACGATTGACATTCGATGGATCAATGCTCAAACTCGGAGCGCGCACTCTGCGCCTGGCGATCACGTTTCCGGACTCAATGCCGCCTCGCACACTCGCCACTCTCGCAACCGTTCTCTCGGCAGCCCGCGATGCCGATGCGGCGCTGACGCTGCTCCAACACGAAGCGTGGGACATAGAACGCACGGCCCAGGTCGCGCTTTTTTTGTGCGATTCGCGCCGTGGCCTCATTACCGAGCGACTGACTCCGTTGTCCGGGAGCATCGGCCGAACTCCGATGAATGTCGCAGTCGATCATCTGCCGGCTCCCATCCGCCGCACACTCGCCTCGGGATCTGCCATTGCCGATTTCGGCACTGAGTCGGACGATTATCTCAAGCTCCTGGGTCTGACGCCACACCAGGGTGGGGGAATCCTCTCTGTGCGTGGTCTCACGCTCGATGGAGAGGTCGCGGGGTTTGTCGCCGTGTACGAGCCGCGGCGCCGATTTGGAAATCGAGTCATCGAGCGGCTGTCACCTGCAATCGACCTGTTCGCGCTCGCCTTTGAGCGTATCGCCGAGCACGACGCGCGCTTCGAAGCGGTGCAGGCATTGGAAGCGCTCACGAGGAACATTCACGCCGAATACAACAATGCAGTGCGCGGCCTGAAGGCGGAGCTGAACCAGGCCCGCGCGCTCAACGGCTCTCCGGACGAAATTGCCGCGTTGCGGATTGCGGAGCTCGAGCGGACAATCGCCGCCGCGGCCGGTGACGCACAGGCTCGCGCCGGGCGGCTGGCCGCACTTGAAGACCAGATCGCCCGTGCCGTCGGCCGCCTCGAGGAAGCTCACATCGAGCTTCACTCACAAGGCGAGCTCACGCGAAGTCAGGGCCGCACTCTATATGAATTAGAGCGCGCACTCGACGAAGGCGGCGACGCCGAAGAAATTGTGCGACGAATCAGGGCCGCGTTCAGCGCGCGCACCTGACCGCTACCCAGATGACGGCCGTCCCGACTCAATCCCCGCTTCAAGCGGCAATCGTCAAGCTCGCCCACCACTCCGCTCTCACGGCTGCCGACGCGGCCGAAGCGTTCGGAGTGATCATGAGAGGCGAGGCGACCACCGTTCAAATAGCCGCGATGCTGACAGGGCTTCGCGTGCGCGGAGAAACATCGGAGATAGTGGCCGGCGTTGTTCGCGCGCTGCGCCAGGTGATGGTGCACCTGGAGGCGACCGATCCAGATTCGCTCGTTGACACATGCGGCACTGGCGGCGGAGCAGTGACGACGTTCAACATTTCAACCGCAGCTGCACTCCTCGCAGCCGGTGCGGGCGTTCGAATCGCAAAACACGGAAACCGCTCGTTCACGTCGCGATGCGGGAGCGCCGACGTCCTCGAAGCCCTGGGAGTGAGAATCGAAGTGCCGGTTGCAACAATGGCTGCAACGCTCGAAAGCACCGGAATCGTATTCATGTTCGCGCCGCTGATGCATCCCGCAATGCGCCACGTCGGGCCGGTCCGGCGTGAGCTTGCGATCCCCACAGTCATGAACGTCGTCGGACCTTTGGCGAACCCCGCGGGTGCACGCAGGCAGGTCGTAGGAGTCGCCGATCCGAATCGAGTGCCGGTTCTCGCAGGTGCGTTGCTCGAGCTGGACTCGCTGCATTCTCTCGTTGTCCACGGCGAGCCCGGCCTGGACGAGATCTCACCGCTTGGCCCGACAAGCGTCGTCGAGGTGCGAGACGGGCGAGCTACAGAATGGACGATCGATCCGGCGGAATTTGGCTACAGCGACCTCACCGCAGATGCTCTCGCTGGCGGAGACTCGGCGGACAATGCCCGGATCATTGTGGAGATTCTGGATCCGGGCCAGGCGCAGTCAGATCGCTCGGCCGGCCGTGCGGCAGTGGTGATGAATGCCGCCGCGGCCATCTACGTCAGCGGCAACGTCTCGAGCTATTCGGAGGGCGTTGAGCTTGCGCGGCAGGCGCTGGAGCGAGGCGATGGGATCCGCGCTCTGGACCGGCTCAGGGCCGCGTATGCGGCCGGCTGATCAACAGCGCCGGATAACTCCGACGACGATACCTTGAATCGAGATGTCGTTCTCGTGCACGTAGATCGGCGTCATAGTTTCGTTAGCCGGCTGTAGACGAATCCTTCCGTCCCGCTCGCGGTAGAACTTCTTCACCGTCGCTGAGTTCCCGTCGACGAGCGCAATTACCATTTCGCCGTTGTCCGCTGCATGGCGTTCGCTGACGACCACAAAATCCCCATCGCGGATCTGCTCGTCGATCATCGAATTGCCTTTGACACGAAGCACGTAGTGGTTGCCACCCCGGCGAACAAGATCGTCCGGAACACCAATGGACTCACGAGTCTCGATCGCTTCGATGGGTAAGCCCGCTGCCACGGTTCCGACAAGAGGGAGCTGGTGCGCCCGCGGATAAATTTCCGACGGGAGGACCTCGATTGCCCGGCTTTCGTTGTATTCGCGCTTGATGTAGCCCTTCTTCTCCAGATTGCTCAGGTGCTCATGCACGGTAGCCAGGGAGCTATAGCCGAATTTGCCCGCGATCTCCTCAAAGCTGGGAGCGTATCCGCGCTCCTCTGAGTACTCTGACAAGTACGTTAGAATCTCACGTTGGCGCTTTGTAAGCGACATATCTTTCCCTCGAAGATGGTCTTTTTAAGCCTACCGACCGACCGAACATTTGCCGAATTCCAACGATAGCCGAACAGCCCCCGAAACGCAAGGAAACACGACTTGGGTGCCCCCCGAGGGCACCCTCGGCGCCCTGACGAATACGGCGTTTGACCGCGCGGCGGCACTGCAAAGTCGGACGTCCGAGCTCGAGGCTCAGGCGGATTCGATGCCGCCGGCTCCATCACTTTTCAGTGCGCTCCGAGCCGACCACGTTGGCCTGATTGCCGAGGTCAAGCGTGCCTCTCCATCCCGGGGTGCGATTCACCTCGGGCTCGATGCTGCAACCCAGGCGAGCGCCTATCGGCGCGGCGGTGCAGCCGCAATCTCAGTGCTCACGGAGCCTGACCGCTTTGGGGGATCAGACGATGATATCGCGGCCGCGGCGAAGGCGACCCTGCTGCCAATCCTGCGCAAGGATTTCCACGTATCTCCCTCTCAGCTCTACCAGGCGCGATGCCTTGGCGCTTCCGCCGCGTTGCTCATAGCACGGGCGCTGGAGCCCGGCCTCTTTCTCTGGCTGTTCGAAGCGGCAAAGGCAGTCGATCTCGAGATTGTAGTAGAGGTTCGGAATATCGCGGAGCTCGATCGCGCCCTCGCCGCAGGTGCAAGAATCATCGGAGTCAACAATAGAAACCTCGAAACTCTTGTCATCGAGCACGGCACGGTTGAGGCGCTGATTCCGCGTATTCCACGGGGCGTAGTCGCGATTGCCGAAAGCGGGTATGAGGACCGGGCCGGGATCGAACGTGCCGCGTCCTCCGGCGCCGATGCCGTTCTGGTTGGCTCTTTTCTTTCAGCCGCCGCCGACCCTGCGACTGAGGTCCAACGTCTCGCAGGCGTCCTGAGGGTCAGTCGTGGCTGAGAGCGAGAAGAAAACGGCGGGACGGCCGGATTCGCCGCTGATCAAGTTTTGCGGAATGACGCGCCCCGAGGATGCGAGTGCGGCCGCGAGGCTCGGAGCGGCTTATGTCGGAGCGATTTTCGCGACGAGCCCGCGGCAGATTGATGAAGCGACCGCACTCTCAGTGTTCGGCGCGGCGGGATCCGGCATCGCAAGTGTCGCAGTGTTCTCTGGTGGTGCGATCGAGGATATCGCCGCTGTTGCGACGCGTGTTTCCGCCGACGTGATCCAGCTTCATGGTGACGTTGGGCCCGCGACGATTGAAGCGCTGCGCGCGCGATTCCCCGGAAGAATCTGGGCGGTCGCGTCCGTCGATCCCGACGGCGCACTGGCCAATCCGCATCTCGACGAGCTCGCACGCGAAGCCGACGCGATTCTCTTCGACACGCGAGTTTCGGGGAAGACTGGTGGGACCGGCGTTACGTTCAACTGGACTCAGCTCGCGGCAACGGTCGAACGTATCCGACACGAGACGAGCGTCGTGCTTGCCGGCGGCCTCGATGCTGGAAACGTAGCTGCGGCTATCCGCGCGCTCCAGCCAGATGTTGTCGATGTCTCTTCCGGGGTCGAGGCTGCACCCGGAATCAAGGACCACTCCCGCATGCTCGCTTTTGCCGAAGCGGCACGTTCCGCGTCTATAGATGGAGGGAAAACCACCTCTTCCTCACAGTGAGCCACTGAATGACAACTACAGCAGACAAGGGAAGGTTCGGCGCTTTTGGCGGCCGATACGTTCCGGAGACATTGATTCCAGCCCTCGACGAGCTCGCTCTTGCCTTTGACGCGGCCGTCGCCGACTCCGCGTTCATGCGCGAAGTCGACGAAATGCTGTCCACGTATGTCGGCCGGCCGTCGCCGCTCAGCTCGGCGCCGCGACTCTCCGAAGCCCTCAAAGCGACAGTCTTCCTGAAGCGCGAGGATCTCAATCACACGGGCGCGCACAAGATCAACAATACTGTGGGGCAAGTGCTCCTCGCCCGTCGAATGGGGAAACGGCGCATCATCGCCGAGACGGGCGCAGGGCAGCACGGAGTTGCGACAGCGACGGTGTGTGCGCGGTTCGGGCTCGAGTGCGTCGTGTACATGGGAGAAGAGGACATCCGGCGACAGGCGCTCAATGTCTACCGGATGCGACTGCTTGGCGCGAAGGTCGTGCCTGTGACGTCTGGTACCCGCACGCTCAAGGACGCCACGAGTGAAGCGATTCGTGACTGGGTGACAAACGTGGCCGAGAGCTACTACGTCATCGGCTCCGTTGTCGGTCCAGCGCCGTATCCGAGAATGGTGCGCGAGTTTCAGGCGGTGATCGGCAAAGAGGCACGAAAGCAAATTCTCGACGCGATCGGACGCTTGCCTTCAACGGTGATTGCGTGCGTCGGCGGCGGATCGAACGCGATGGGAATCTTTCACGCGTTCGAGAACGACACGCAGGTTCGTCTTGTCGGGGTCGAAGCAGCCGGTCACGGCCTCGAGTCGGGCGAGCATGCAGCGTCTCTCCTCAAAGGCTCGCCGGGAGTCTTGCACGGGAGCCTCAGCTATCTCCTTCAGGACGCGGAAGGGCAGGTTCATCCCGCGCATTCGATCTCGGCAGGTCTCGACTATCCGGGTGTCGGCCCCGAGCACTCGTTCCTAAAGGAATCCGGCCGGGCCGAGTATGTCGCGATAACGGATGATCAGGCCGTCGAGGGATTCAAGATGCTGAGTCGCCTGGAGGGAATCATTCCGGCGTTGGAGACAGCGCATGCAATCGCGTGGGCTGCCGCAAGCTCGTGGTCCCCTGACGACGTCGTCCTCATCTGCATCAGTGGACGCGGCGACAAGGACATGGCGCAGCTCTCCGAGATGGGAGCTCTCGACGATTGACGGATTTGCGCTCGAACCTCGCGCTTGCGGATGACCTCGACGAGCCGCCAATCGAGATCGCGGCGGTCACCGATGTGCTTCGCCAGGTGGGGAAGGCAGCGCGAGCGCAGCAACTCTATGCGTCCAACAATCCGATGCACGTGCGAGCGATGAAGGCAGTAGGCGAGTCGTTCAAATCTCTCTGGACGCAAGTGCCTTCGCTGGAGCTTCAAATCACGGACAGCACTTTCTCCTTGCAGGGGCACACGGTAATCGAGGAGCCCGGACGAACCTCGGACAGTCTCCCGTGGCTCTTCTATAAGGATGGTGTGCGCGAGCTCACGATGCGTCCGGGCTTCGAGGACGAAGAGCTCGGCGTGCTACTCGGGATTGTACAGCTGACCAGGCTAGCGTTCGCAGAAGACGACGACATGCTCACGCGACTCTGGGAGCGCGAGTTTGAGTTTCTCCAATACAAGTACGTCGAGCTCTCAACCGAAGTCGGCGCACCGCTGCTCGCGCACGGGATGGTTCCAGGGACAACGATCGTTTCGCCGAGAACGTTCGAGTCGGAGGAAAGCGAGGTTGTTTCATCATCCTCGTTCGCCAGGATGGATGAGTACGACTCGACGCTTTACTTCCTCGAGGAGTCCGAGATTGACTACCTCCAGCTTGAAATAAGGAACGACTTCAGCTCGGACCTGCGAAGCAGGGTGGTCGCGTCACTTCTCGACACGTATGAGTGCGAGCTCGACCCCACAGTCCGCGAGGAGATCAGCGCGACTCTGGAGCAATTCTTTCTTGTGCTGCTGTCGCTCGGTCATTTCGGGCCCGCGGCTTACATCATTCGAGAGGCAAAGGTCACCGCCGGTCGCGCGCAGAGCGTTCTCCACACGCAGCGAGAGCGGTTGCTGGCGCTCGGCGACGGACTGAGCGACCTGGACGCTATCGAGCAGCTGCTGCAGACGTTGGAAACAACGGCGCTCAAACCTCCGCAAAATGATCTCCACGATCTGTTGATGCAGCTGCATCCGAGAGCGCTCGCGAGCATACTCGGGTGGCTTGGGCGAAGCAGGAACGCGGAGCTGCGCGCGCTGCTCGAGAGTGCGGCATCGCGCATGGCGGCCTCGCACACCACCGAGCTCGTGCAGTTGATTGGTTCCGAGGATAGAGTGGTTGCGTTCGAGGCAGTACGGAGGGCGGGATCCATGAAGACCGCGGCTGCGGTTCCGGCGCTCGCCGGCGTGATTGCCAAGGGCACCCCGGAAATGCGTGTTGCCGCTGTGACAGCACTCTCGCAGGTCGGCTCTCCTGGCGCGATGGAGGCTGTGGTCCGAGCGCTCGAAGACGAGGACACGGACATCCGCATCGCAGCCGTCCGCACGCTCGCGACGCGAGGTCAGAGCATGGCGGTGACGCGCATCGAGGCGTGTATTCGTGCGCCTGGCGTTCGCGACGGATCGCTTGCGGAGAAGATGGCGTTCTTCGAGAGTTACGGATTGCTCGCCGGCGACGCCGGAACCGGATTCCTTTCCGCCATTCTGAAACCGCGCGGATTGTTCCAGAGACGAGAGCCCTCGGAGCTGCGGGCGTGCGCGGCAATCGCTCTCGGAAAGATCGGGACGCCCCGCGCGATCGAAGCGCTGCAACAGGCAGGCAGCGACGGCGATCTGATAGTCCGGAACGCAGTTACCAGGGCGATCCGCGGTGGTTGAGCTTCTTGCGCTCACTCCGCAGACCGAGCCTGGAGAAAAGGGTGTCGATTCTGCCGCCGCATATCTTCGGCGCCGCGGCCGTGACTTCATCATCGCTTTCTATGGAACGCTGCGCGCGATCAAGCTCTATCCTCTGGAGCACACTGCAGTCCAACGCTCACTTGTGGAGCTGACCGCAATTGCGCGCGAGATCGTAACCCGCGAGCGGGATCTCGAGTTTCGCTTTTCAGGCGAATTCATTTTCATCAATACCACCCGTCTCCGACTCGATTTGACCAATTACGGCAGCTTCGGCTATCTGTTGAAAATCTGCCGTGAGTCAGGCATCGGAGTGATTCGCGTGCATGAGGACGCGAGCGAGCGGGCATGGAGAGTGTTTCTGTCACTCCTCGAGTCTCCGGTGGAAGGCGATCCGGACGAGCGCCGCGAGCAAATCATGGCGCGTCTCACCGAAGCCGGACTGACATCGCTCGAGCTCGGGCCGCCGCAGGACAACCCGAACGACACCGAGCGGGTCGAGCAGACCAAAGATGCGGCGAATCGGACGTATACCCGCTCCGTCGCACTTACGCGCGACGTCATCAACTCCGTCCGCATGGGGCGGACGCCGAGCATCAAGAAAATCAAGCGCGTGGTGCAGGGAATCGTCGACCAGATTCTCAACGAGGAAACGTCCCTCATCGGGCTAACGGCGATACGGGACTACGACGAGTACACGTTCACGCACAGCGTGAACGTCTGCATCTTCGCCGTCGCACTTGGCCGCCGCCTGGGGATGAGCAAGCTGCAGCTGTTCGACCTCGGAATGTCGGCCCTGATGCATGACATCGGAAAATCCCGCATTCCCGTCGGAATCCTGCATAAATCAGCCGATCTCTCCGAGGACGAATGGGTTCGAATCGCGGCGCATCCATGGCTCGGAGTGCTCGTTCTCTTCAGCATGAAGGGCCAGCAGGAGGAGGTCAGCTATCGCGCGATGACCGTTGCGTACGAGCATCACATGCGAACGGACTTGAGCGGGTACCCCAAGGTGATTCGCCCGCGCGTTCCCAGCATGACGAGCAAGATCGTCGCCGTCGCCGATAGCTACGACGCCGCCACATCGCGCCGCTCGTACCAGACTGTTCCGTATCCGCCGTCGGCAGTGCTGCAGGACATGCGTGACAATCCACGACGCGGAATGGATGCGGTAGTAGTGAAAGCATTCATCAACCTGCTCGGTATCTATCCGCCGGGAACGCTCGTCGTGCTCGATACGTTTGAGCTTGCTGTGGTTTTTGCCGCAAATTCGGGCTTCGAGGCCCTGTCCCGTCCCATCGTCAGGATCGTGAGCGATGCCAACGGCAACATGGTTGTTCCGCCACTGGAAGTTGACCTTGCGCAGGTAGACAGCAACGGCGACTATCCCCGAACGATCATCAAGACGGCGGATCCCGACAGGTATGGCATCAACATTGGCGATTTTATCGTCTAATCGAATAGATCAGCGATTCGCGCTTTTGTCGGGTACAAGGCGAAAGGCACTCGTCTGCTACATCACCGCCGGCTACCCCGACTTCAAGAGCTCCCTCGCGCTCGTTCGCGGACTGGAGGATGCAGGGGCAGACGTCATCGAAGTGGGCGTTCCATTTTCCGATCCCATTGCCGACGGGCCCGTGATCCAGGAGAGCTCGATGCGCGCTCTTCAGGAAGGGATGACGTTCGATCGAACACTCGATCTCGTCGCGCAAGCAGGCCTGAACATCCCGGTTGTGCTGTTCAGCTACCTGAACCCGATTCTCGCCGCGGGTGAAAGCTGTCTGGATCGCGCAGCTGTCGCGGGAGTAGACGGAGTGCTCGTGACGGATCTTCCGGTTGGCGCCGACGAGGAGCGCGAGGAATGGCTCGGTCAGAGCAAGCTGGCGTTTATCAGACTTGTCGCGCCAACTACTCCTCTCGAGAGAATGAAGGAGATTTCGAGCCATGGCAGTGGATTCGTTTACCTCATCAGCCGCCTGGGTGTGACAGGAGTCCAGGAGTCTATTTCCGCGGAGCTTGCCCCCACCATCGCAAGATTGCAGAGTGCGACTGACCTGCCGATCTGCGTCGGGTTCGGCATCTCGACGCCGGCACAGGCACAGGCGGTTGCTGACCTGGCAAGTGGTGTCGTCGTCGGGAGTGCGCTCGTGCAGGCAGCTGGAAGAAGTATCGACGAAGCTCTTGGCCTGGCGGCGACACTTCGCTCGGCACTCGACTCTTAGCGAGAATGTCTCCACTCGACGTCGTGACGCTCAAGTCCATGGCGTTCCACACGCGCATCGGCGTGCTTCCACACGAGGCGGAGATCTCTCAGTCGATCGAGGTGGACCTTTCCGTATGGGTGGCACGGCCACCGGATGCACATGGCGGCGAAGGGATTGTGGACTATCGCCAGCTCTACGACCTCGTGGCCGCCATCGTCGACGAAGGCCACACTCATTATCTGGAGAACCTTGTCGAGCGAATCGCCGTAGCCGCCCTCAGCATAGAGGGAATCCAACGTGCAAGCGCGACTGTGCGAAAGCCGCATGTCTCGCTTCCCGGACCGCTCGCCTATGCAGAGGTTTCCCTGGAGCGGGAACGGTGAGTGACCTCGTCTATGTCGCACTCGGCTCGAATCTTGGAGACCGCGAGTCGACTCTGAAGAAAGCGCGGGCCGCGATTTCGGCAATGCGCGGCACTCGCATCGTTGCCGAGAGTACGATAGAAGAGACTGACCCCATCGGACCAATTACTCAGTCGCGATATCTGAATCAGATGATAGCCGTCGAGACTACGCTTGCGCCGCGCACCTTTCTCTCGGCTCTGCAGCGAATCGAGCGCGCAGCCGGGCGGGTCAGATCCATGCGCTGGGGTCCGCGTACGCTCGATCTCGACATTGTCCTCATCGAGGGAAAGGAATTGTCGGACGAAGCGTTAACGGTGCCGCACCCCGAGATGCCCAATCGGGATTTCTGGCAGCGTGAGCTCGATGAGCTCAAGGTGGCGTTGCATGTCTGACAATGTGACACCCTCACCGAAGCGCATCACGCTTCGCGAGGTTGCACGCTTGAAGCGCGAAGGGCAGAAGCTCGTCGTCGTGACTGCGTACGATGTGCTTTTCGCGCGTGTCGTCGACGCGGCGGGAGTAGACATCGTGCTCGTTGGCGACTCGGTCGGCAACGTTGTCGCAGGATTCGATTCGACTCTCCCGGTGAAGCTCGAGCAGATGATCTATCATGGCGCGGCGGTGCGACGCGGAATCAAGCGCGCGCTACTTGTCGTTGACCTGCCGTTTCTCGCCTATCAGGCGAGCATCGAGCGCGCAATTCTCAACTCGGGGCGCGTCATGCAGGAAACGGGTGCTGATGCCGTGAAGATGGAAGGCGGAAGCCCGGAGATGGTGAAGACGGTTGCGGCGCTCACGAGAACGGGCATTCCCGTGATGGCACATCTCGGATTTACTCCTCAGTCGGTGCGCTCTCTCGGTATGCGGATTCAGGGCAGGGAACAGGGCGATGCTGACCGTTTGGTGAGCGAGGCATGTGCGCTGGAGGAAGCCGGTGCGTTTGCGGTGGTGCTGGAGCTCCTGCCCTCGGAGGTTGCCGCACAGGTCACCGAAGCGGTGAACATCCCGACGATTGGCATAGGGGCTGGCCCGCATTGCGGCGGACAGGTGCTCGTGCTGCCGGATCTGCTCGGCCTGAACGACGGGTTCGAGCCGAAATTTCTCAAGCGTTACGCGAATCTCGCCGAGATATCCCGCGACGCCGTTGCGAAGTTTGCGGAGGAAGTTCGTTCGACAACGTATCCAGATGCCGAACACAGCAATTAGCGCGTTCCGCGTCTCTAGCATCGCTGATGCGCGTGCCGCGCTGGAAAGGGTCCGCGGAGACGGAATCCGCATCGGCTTCGTCCCGACAATGGGCGCGCTTCATCGCGGTCACCTGAGTCTCGTCGAGCGCGCGCGTCAGAATGCCGACTGCGTGGTGATGAGCATATTCGTCAATCCGCTCCAGTTTGGCCCCAGCGAGGATTTCAACAGTTACCCGCGCCCGCTCGAGGAGGAC
>JBDSVO010000220.1:0-3232 GCA_039927215.1 Gemmatimonadaceae bacterium | reverse complement strand
AGGCGGTGGCGCTGATGGAGAAATCGGTGAAACCGGGAATCTCGACGCAGGACCTGGACAAGATCGCAGAAGATTTCATCCGCAGTCACGACGGTGCAGTCCCGTCATTCAAGGGATTGTACAATTTCCCCGCGAGCATCTGCACGTCGATCAACAACGAGATCGTGCACGGGATTCCATCGCGGAAGCGTGTGCTTGTCGAGGGGGACATCGTCTCAGTCGACATCGGAGTGAAGTTCGAGGGATATCACACTGATTCCGCGACGACGGTGCCGGTGGGGGAGATAAGTCCCGAATCGCAGCGACTGCTCGACGCAACTCGCGAAGCGCTCGAGGCGGGCGTTGACGCAGCGAGAAACGGAAACCACCTCGGCGACATCGGCGCAGCGGTTCAGACTGTCGTCGAGAAGGCCGGCTTCAGTGTGGTTCGCGACCTTGTCGGCCACGGGATAGGGTCAGGCTTTCACGAGGAGCCACAGGTTCCGAACTATGGCAAGCCCAAGCGCGGCCTGCGGCTCGTCCCGGGTCTTACGATAGCGATCGAGCCGATGGTAAACATTGGCAAGTCCGGCATTCGGACCATGCCCGATCGGTGGACGGTAGTGACGATCGATGGTTCGCGGTCGGCGCACTTCGAGCACACGGTCGCGATTACCGAAAACGGTCCGCGTATTCTTACGACTACCTGAACTCGGAGTTACACGAGCGCGCTCTCGACGAGCTGCGTAGTTGTCTTGGTACGCGTCTCAACCCGCTGTACCAGCTCCATCACTTCGCGCACGAGATGCTCTCCCGCCGCGCGATCATCGAGTGACGCCACATTTATCCGCACGTTGTACGCGGCTCCCTTGCAACCGGCGTCAGCCAGTAGTGCCGCGACTCCGGCGTCCGTGATTGCGTTCGAGTTTCCTTTCTCAGCTACCGCAGCCGCGAGGTCGGCCACTCCGGCGGAGGCTCGGGCGGTCTCGAGCGGCACTTCGGCTGCCGCCAGGAGCGCAGTGGTGATCGCCTGCTTCCGCGCGTCGATTTCCGCGTCTGTACCCTTCGGCATCCTGTAGGCTGCTGATACGGCTGAATAGACCACCGCATCACTCGCCACGAGCCCCTCGAGTTTCTCCATCAACGCGGCGGCGCTCGACGCAATCACCGCAATCTCCGATTCCACTGCTGAGTATTTCTTCTTGCCGAGCGTGAGACCGGTGATCATGTGCGTGAGCGCCGCGGCGAGCGCGCCGGCGTAGGCGGCCACGCTGCCACCTCCCGGAACCGGCTCGGCCGACGCGACGGCGGCCAGAAAATCGTCAGATCCTGCTGCGGCCAGCTTTTCAGCTCCAGGTGGCGCCTGCGCCGAGCTCGCCGACGCGTCCGCATCGCGCATCGCCCGAGCGACCTGCCGCTCGAGAACCTGATCGTTCGTGAACTGCGCGAGCTTGAGGTAGTGCTTCGCCGAGTCGAACAGCACGCGCTCGGGAACGAGTCCGATGATCTCGCTCCATGTGACTTCAGCCCCAGCGACTTGAGCCTGTTGCGAGATGAAATCGAACGGCACATGAAGCGGCGTCGCCTCGGTATCGACGAGATTCATCGACACCTGCGCCTGACCGTCAACCTCGAGGCCCAGCCCCTTCACGTGCTTGAATCCGCCGGATGATTCGCGAACGCCCTTGGCGATGCTCTTCGCGAGCGGGAGGTTGGTGGCGTCGCCGAGGTAGACATTGTAGGCGACGAGAAACGGGCGTGCGCCGATTGCTACCGCTCCTGCTGACGGGTGAATCGCCCGCGGACCAAAATCCGGATCCCGCTCCGGATTGGAGCCGAGCTCTGTCGACAGCCCCTCGAACTGTCCGCGCCTGACGTCGGCGAGATTAACGCGAGTGGGACGACTTGCCGCGCGCTCATAGAGATACACGGGAATCCTGAGCTCATCGCCGACGCGTTGCCCTAGGCTCCGCGCCAAAGCGATGCAGTCGTCCATCGTCGTGTCCTCCAGAGGCACAAAGGGTACGACGTCCGCAGCGCCGATTCTCGGATGTTCGCCGGAATGCTCGCGCATGTCAATTTGCTTCGATGCTTCGTTTACCCCGGCGAACGCAGCCTCGACAGCTCTCTCCAGCGGGACGACAAAGGTGATCACGGAACGGTTATGAGACGCGTCAGACGACGAGTCGAGAATCGTGACTCCTTCGACTCCAGCAATTGCATCGCGAATTGCTGTGACGATCTCAGCTCTGCGACCTTCGGAAAAATTGGGAACGCACACTACGAGTTTCATTGCGTGAAGAGACCCTGGTCATCGAGGGCCGCGTGCACAGTGCGAAGCAGCCAGGGGTGAATGTCAGGGTTGCCTGCAACGACTGAGCCGTGTGAGATCGGCTTCACTGCTCCATCGAGCTCCGTGACTATTCCGCCGGCCTCACGAACAATCAGAACTCCGGCGGCGATGTCCCATGGCGCCAGGACGAGCTCCCAGAAGCCGTCGAATCGTCCACACGCGACATTCGACAGATCGAGCGCAGCCGAACCCGCTCGGCGAATTCCAGCGGTCTTGCGGCTGACGTGCACGAACTGACGCGCGTATTCCTCCAGCAGATCGTGCCGCTTGAATGGAAATCCGGTGCCAATCAGCGCGCGCACAGGATTCGACTCCCGCGAGACTGTGATCCGCTGGCCGTTGAGATACGCACCGCCACCACGAACGGCAGTGAATGTTTCAGCGTTTGTGAGATTTCGAACAACGCCGGCGACAAGATCCGGCCCGTCGGTCACAGCGATCGAGACCGAGTACTCGGGGTAACCGTGAAGGAAGTTGGTCGTTCCGTCGAGCGGGTCGACAATGAAGCTGATCCCCCGCGACTTTAGCGATCCGTCCGGAGACAACTCTTCGCCGACGATCACTGCCTCGGGGCATTGGGTTCGAATGATGTTCGCAATCGCGGATTCGGCCGCCTTGTCGACTTCGGTGACGAAGTCCGACTCCCCTTTTTCCTCCCACGTGAGCGATGCGCGACCTCCGACTGCATCCTCGATGACGCGCGCCGCCGCGGCCGCAGCGAACACCGCGATGTCCAGTAGATCCTGCGGCGATCGCTCGGTGTCATCAGCGGTGTTGAAGTTTGCTTGCAACTCATTCCTCTCAATCGTTAACTTCGCCGGATGCCCAAAATCTTCAGTGGAATACAGCCTTCGGGCGAGCTGCATATCGGGAATTATCTCGGGGCTGTGAAGAACTGGG
>JBDSVO010000219.1:0-3058 GCA_039927215.1 Gemmatimonadaceae bacterium | reverse complement strand
GTTTTCGCGGCATCGATCGCGTCTGGACGGGAACTGAGATGGCCGGCTACGCCAAGGCGTCCGACGCTCTGCTCGAGCGCCGGCGCGATGTCCGTCAGGAAATCCTCGAATTCCGCGTCGTTCAGCTCACCCTTTCTCAGCGGATACTCCCCGTCGAAAAATCATCTGCAATATTTCGTGAACAGATTGGAAATAACGTCTACTGCAACTGAGAACAACACGCTTAACGCTCACCGCTCACCGCTCAACGGGGTCCAATGATTCGCCCGCGCACCCCGACGCCGTTTGGTGGTGTTGACATAGCACGCAGCGCTCAGCGGCAGCGTAAAGCGGGGCGGTTCTAGCTGCTGCGGTCGTCATAGAAGCCGAGGGCGACCAGGGGATCCTCGGCTTCAGGCAGCCCGGAGCCTTCGGCTATCGCGAACAGCGAATGCTTCAGGTCCTCAGGCAACGGTGAGCGAATGTCCATCGGCGCGCCAGTTATTGGATGTGTGAACTGGAGCCACGCCGCATGCAGAAAATGCCTACGGGGCGGAAGCCCGGCGATCCGCCTCCCTCCACCTCTGCCGTACGTATCGTCACCAATAACCGGGTGTCCGACCGACGCGAGATGAACGCGAATCTGATGGGTCCGCCCTGTGTGCAGATGAGCGCGCAACAAGTCTCCCGAACCAAAGCGGGCTAGCCGGACAAAATCCGTCTTCGCCTGCCTTCCGGTACTGACGATTGCCATACGCTTTCGGTCTCGCGGGTCACGGGCGATGGGCCTGTCAACGGTAAGAATGTCGCCCGCCAGATGACCCAAGATCATCACCGCGTACCTGCGGCGTATGCGTCGCGCCGCCAGGCCAGCGGAGAGAACTCGGTGCGCCCGTCCGGTCTTCGCAACAATGAGAAGACCCGATGTTTCCTTGTCGAGACGGTGAATTATTCCGGCCCGGTCTGCCGTCGTCCCCGCTACGACATCTGCACCCCTGCCGAGGAGCGCATGCACCAGAGTCCCGGACCAGTTGCCGGGTGCCGGATGCACGACCATCCCGGGGGGCTTGTCGATCACAACCAGCGCGTCGTCCTCCCACGCAATCGAAAGCGGGATTGATTCCCCAACGATCTCGCGAGTGACAACCTCAGGCTCTTCGACAAGAACAACATCACCGGTCACCGGACGGTAGCTCGCCTTCTCGCGTCGACCATTCACGGTCACGTTGCCGTTCGCGATCAGGGTTGCCGCCTGATTTCTCGAAATGTCCCCGCGCTGGGCCACAAGCAGATCGAGGCGAACGTTTCCGTCCGCCTCGATCAAATACTCACTGCGTCGGCCAGGAGTCAGATCTCCGTGCTCGCGCGCGAGACCGGAGTAACCGACGACGCTGCAATAGGCGCCACTTCCTTTGCTCTCTCTTCGTCTCCGGGTGCCCTCACCTCATCCGCGTGCTCATCTCCCCACAACACCCACGCAAGAAGAAATGCACCGATGCTCACGGCCATGTCCGCAACGTTGAATGTCGGCCATCGCATGTCGCCAATTCCGACATCTATGAAATCGACTACGCCCGCCGCAGACCGGATGCGATCGATCAGGTTGCCGATCGCGCCACCACATACCAATCCGATTGCCAGCGTGCGGATCAGGTCGCCGTCCCGTGTCGCACGGTAGAGGCGGCCGAGAATGAACAAGGCGCCAACGGTCAATGCCATGAAGATCCAGCGCGAGTACGCGCCAAGATGCAACCCGAACGCCGCGCCCGGATTGTACACGAGCGTCAGGCGAACCGCCGATCCCAGCACCTCGTGCGGCATCCTCTGCGGGAACAGCGCGTACACGGCCAGCGATTTGGTGATGACGTCTGCGACGACCACCACCACCACGACTGTCCAGAATAACGGCGGGTTAGCTCTGCCTCTTTGCATCTTCCTCACGCTGCTTGCAGTCAATGCAGAACCGCGCATGCGGCAATGCGTCCAGCCGCTCGTATGCAATATCCTGCCCGCAGTTGTGGCATTTCCCGAATGTCTCGGGTGAGCGGTACAGTCGTCGCAGCGCTTCATCGAGATGCCAGAGGAATCGCCCCTCCTGGCTCGCAAACAGGAACGCCTTCTCGCGCTCCATCGCGTCGGTGCCCTGGTCCGCCATGTGGAACGAGTAGGCGCTCAGATCGCCGTCGGCGCCCTGAGGCGTCGCTCCGAAAGTCTCATCGTAGTGGCCGAGCTCCTTGACGACTCGCTTCCGCTCGCCCATGAGACGCTTCTCGAAATGATCGAGCAGCTTCTTCGTCATCGGCTTCTGCTTCTTAACGGCAACGGGTGATGCCATCTAAACGGCCCTCTCGAGTGCGATGCTCACCGACTGACCATAGATGGCCGCCGACTGCACCGCGTTATGTGATTCAATATTTCCACCAACGCTTAGCTGCCGTGCCAGAACTTCTTCGGCAATCCGGTCCTTGTGGAGCTGAACTGCCGCTTCGATTTCCGCAGGTCCGGCAATCCATAAAACTATTCTATCGCTCACCGCGAGGCCCGCTTCTTTTCGCATTCGCTGCACTCGGCTCACGATTTCCCTCGCTAACCCCTCCGTCCGTAACTCCGGCGTTACCGTCGCGTCAATCGCGGCGAAGTAGCCGCCCTCTTCCTTGACCACCAGCTTGCCCGACGCACGACGAACGATTGTCAGATCGTCCGTGTCGAGCTGCTTCGCGTCATTACCGACGGAGATAGCGAGGGGCACGCCCTTCTCGAACGCGAGCAATGCCTCGCTGGTCAGCGCCGCGACCGCAGAAGCGGCGAGTGGCGTCTGCTTGCCGAACTTCTTTCCGAGCGACCTGAAATTCGGCTTCGCCTCGAGCGTAACCAGAGCGTCCGCCGATGAGAGAAAGCTCACTTCCTTCACGTTCAGCTCATTGGCCAGAAGTCCGACGAGCCTCTCCATACCCCGCTCGCCGGAATTCGGATCGAGCGAGGCGTCCCCAGGCACGACGCACACCATTTGCTGCAACGGCTGGCGAACGTTGACGCCTGCGTCTTCGCGCGCAGCGCGCCCGAGAGTGACGAGCGTCCT
>JBDSVO010000218.1:0-20446 GCA_039927215.1 Gemmatimonadaceae bacterium | reverse complement strand
TGGCAAACCGTGCGCTGTCGGTCGATCCCGACGATTCGGCGCTGCTCTACAACGTCGCGTGCGTCTATGCGTCGCTGAACGAGAATGAGCGGGCGATCGAGACGCTGGAGCGCGCGGTCGACCGCGGCTTCGGACAGCGCGAGTGGATCGAGACGGATCCTGACCTGGCGCCTTTGCGCGGCACCCCGAGGTACGAGGCGATACTGAAGGCGATGTAGGAAGGGCGTTGAGTCACTGCCGAATGTGGCCCGCAGTCTGAGATCTAACTGACGCTCGCACAAAGGGCGAAGCCGTGACTCGTATTGACGCCGCGGCTTCGTTGTGAACAGCGACCAGCCATGCAGTCGCCGAGACCGGAAACGATTGATAGGGCCGGACGAATTGGGAGCCATCGCCGACCGCGGCGAATCCCCCCGATATGACTTTTTTGTCGGTGGGACATTCGGGTCGAAGACTGAGAATCGCGCCACTCTGAATCGCCGCCTCCGTCGAGATCGTTTGCAGCCGGCTCTGAGCCGTCTTTCACAGGCTGAAACGCAAAGCCCTGAACTACAAAAACCAGTTCAGGGCGGCGAGTTGTTGATGGGCCATCGAGGAGTTGAACCTCGGACCTCACGCTTATCAGGCGTGATAACTAGACATTGAAAGGGGACATTCTGTCCGCATAACACTATGGCGGAACGTGTAATGTCTTGTGCAACCCTAATGAATGTCTAAGCGTGTCCGGGCTCGAATCGACACCTCAATCGACACCGCGTCAGTGGGCGCTATTTACACGGCTAATTGTTGCGAGATGCGACCATCTAAGGGCATGTGTTGCGCAAGTCCGAACAATCATGCCCGTCCAGGAATATCGCTGAGCGCCAGATCACACTCAGAAGCTGCTCGCGACTTTGAGCTACTGATCCATCGACGGGCGCAATACTTGACGCGAGGAGCCGCGACGTCGCGCTCAAGTCTCCCTTCAACCATCGGTCGAACCAGTTTGCCGTGTAGTAAATGATAAACGGTTTCAGGTTGGAAGCGCGGGAGCCAAAAACGCCATGATCAGAATTCCCCAGCACGATTTCCATCGTTGGCATCCCACTCAAACGCCAGTAGTTGAACCCCGTTTTTTTTGCATCAGCCCCCGCGACGTTAACATCGCAAACCTCAGATGCGATTCCCATTGCGGGAGCACGGGGCGTACGCGATGAAACAGGATCAGCGCCCGGGCAGGAGGGGGACCCAAGGTCGGGAAACTCGCTTTTCGTGAGATTATCCCAATCAACGATTGCTTGATACCTCGTGTCCTGGTCCTGAACCAGAATCCATACTCTCGCTCCGTGCGAATAACCGATGCCGCCGACTCTGAGTGTATCAGTCAGGGCTCGATAGGGGTTATTCGCAGACCCGAGGAAATCCCGGACACCTTTTGCAGCGGACGCGCATATAAAAACAGCATTGTCCGGATCCGTTGCTGGGTAGCTAACGCCCATCGGTACGACTATGTACCCCTGAGAGGCAAGCGATCGGCTTGCCCAATCGACGTCGCTCATTTGGCTGCACCCCGGCGGCATTACGACGATCGCGGGACAGGCAGCGGTTTGGGTTCCGGCCTTCGGAGCGTAAATCTTGATCGCGCCCTTCTTTCCGGTCCCATACGCGAAATCGGCGCTACTGACCTGTACTTCCTCGGGAGTGCTGAGTCCACCGCACGACAGTAGGGTGGGCTCTGGCGGTTTGGGCGCGGGACTAGGCGGTGGGCTCGGTGGCGGGCTCGGCGGCGGACTTACTGGATTCCCACCGCTATTTCCGCCGCAGTCGCTAAGGACGAGCGTGCCTCCAATTAGAAGAAACACGATGAAAAAAAGTCGCCGCGAATCCCGTCGCCGAGCGACTGTACTCATACAACGGCGATCCTTCGCGTTATCTCTCATGGAAACGTCGGGTACGGGTAGCGCACCTGTGTCACCGTGACGCCGAACGGGAGGTAGTACCTCAAACCGCTGTCGACAAACTTCCCGTTGGTTTGCATTTTGACGCAGGCGGCGTAGTGGTTGCCCTGTGACTCAATGCGCCACCGCCGGACGGCAGCGCCGCTGGCATCGACTCCGTCGGCAAGCCTAGTCTCCCGCACATTACTGGCACCGGCGTATTGAGAATCGAAGTCCAGCTCGCCGCACGAAATTACGAGCTGCATCCCGAATCTCTGCGGCTGGACCCGGACTTCCCCCGGAGCCAATTGCCAGATTGGGGAGCCGAGAATGTGCGGAGCAGCATTTGTGGGCGCGGCGCTTTGGCCGCTCAGGTAGAACGACATCGTCCTTCTGGAGCCACATGCCGTGCCCATTGACGAGCCATAGTAGGTGTCGGGGTCAACCTCGAGATTTCCCGATTCGGTCTTTTGATCGTAAATGAAACCTCTCACGCCGCAAAAGTCGCCTTCGTACTCGTTGAAGGAGTTCGTGGCTTGACCAAAACGATTGCGTCCATCGCTCCGAATACCCGAGGCTATCAGGAGGCCATTCGTGGTCAGCTGATCGTCCCACACAAGAATTACTCGCGAATGTGAGTCAACTGTTACACCTTGGACAGCAACGACGCTTGGCGTCTGCGATGTCGGTGCTGAGGGCGGATTGTTACACGCAATTAGGGAAGACACGAGAGTCATCGTACCCAGGCTGATACGCACGGAACCTCCTTTCGAGTCGGCGTCGTTTACTACAATCGCAGTGACTTGTAGGATTAAACGGGCATTCCGTCGCTTTGTGCGTTCCGGAATCGAATTTCTTTTGTTGTTTCGTTTTGGACTTCTGGAAGGAGAACGGTACGGGGCTAACGACTTCGCGTTGGCACTAACGCGCATCTTGGCGGCAGCCTTGCCGCGTTCCGTCGCTGGAGGAACTACGCCTGGGACCTTTGGAACATCACCTGGCGGAAGCGTGCCCTATGAACTCAACCGGCTAAGTGTCGGATTTCACTCCTGATGCTGAGTGATCACCACTACGGGAAATGCGGGAAGGGGAAGTCCACCCGGGTCGCGGTAATCGCGAAAGGCATGTAGTAGGTTTTGCCAGTCGGGACGGGGCCCTTGTTGCTGGAGGTCGTACACATCGCGAGATGATTTCCTTGCGACTCAACGCGCCACCTCGGGGCATACCCATTTGCCGTCAGGGTATCTGGAATTCGCGTTATCCGCGCGTCACTCGCCGGTGGATAAATACTATCGAAGCGAAGTCCATTGCATCCGACCTGCAGAATGCCAAATACGATACCCTGAAGGCGTACTTCGCCCGGTTTGAACTGTCCAAGGTTGTGCACGAAATGTTGCGCAGGGTATTTCAGCGGTAGACTGGCTCTGCCGGATAAAAAGAACTGATAGTAACGCGAACCGACACATGGCACCGCCATCGTCGATGCGTTGTACAGACGGTCAACAAAAGCATTGTAGCCTCCATCGTTTCCAATAAAGAAAAGCGTCTGCATACCGCAGAAGTCCCCCTGATATTCTCCGGACTTTCCAGTCGCGAGAGGAGCGCCAGTTCGGTCGCGATAGTCGCCGGTAATCAAAGAGGGCTGCATGACTGCTGGTTGCCCCGGTGCCGCGACGTTGACGGTCTCGTCGAAGACCAGATTGAATCGGGGTGCAGTGTCGATGTTGCCCTTGATCTTGATCGTAAACAGCTCAGTCCCAATGCCTCCTTTTGTTCCAGCCGTGACAATCACATCCCACTTACCGAGTGTCGCCGAACGGCTGATCGTCACATTTGCGACGAGCTGACGTGAGTTTATGTACCGCGTGCTGTTAGTGCGAACTTGAGTAGAATCGGTCACGCCAGCCAGCGCCCACTTCGCGACCGCACCAGAAACGAAGCCGCTCCCGTTGATTGTGACATCGAGGGTCGTATCCTGGCTCGCGGAGTCCGGCACCGCAGACGATACCGTGAGGCTGGTCGTCGCAGCCGCGAATGATGGCGCGGTTAGGCGCGAACTCGCGGGCGCCGACGGGTCGCTGTTACAACCCGCCACAAGGGCCGTTGACGCGAGAAGCACCGCCCCGGCGATGAGCCTTACAGATCGAGATGCGGACCGAATCGGTGCCATTTGCGAGTCCCGGGTGGAGGCCTATAAGGCTATTTAACGGACGAACTCTGGGATATTGCGGAACTGGACTTGATCCCCTGCCGCTGATCGTGTACGCCGCCCAGTACCTCGGGGACGAATAAGCGGGATCTCTTGATCTCGCGCACTGCATAATAAACCTCTAGTTCCGGCGCACCCGACGCCGATTCTTTGTGATCCCGCTGGATTCGCGAAAGTAGTCTACCATTCCGACGACTGCAATCAAGAACGTCGGCCTACGAAGGGTAGGTAGCTCGACCGCTGATTTCTCGGGGATGAACTCAAGCAGCAGCCCTTCGACCTCTCCTATATTCCCCTCCGATCTTGACGCAACGAAACCTCTCGGTCGCCACACTACGCAAGTTCGCCTCAGAGATGAAGTCCACGAACCTGAGCGACCTCGCCTACCTGGAAGGGTGGAAGAACCCGCAGACGGTTCTCACGGTGTATCAGCAGCCGGAATGGAAGTGCAGCGGGAAGCGCTTGCGAGCCGCAAGAAACTGCGAGCGGCAGGCTGATTCTGGTGCAATCGGACACCTCGAATCGACACCTCTGTCAGAAAGAGAAATCCCGCCAAAGTCGTAAAGTTTGACGGGATAAGCACTTGTAAGAGTTGAAGTCGATGGGCCATCGAGGAGTTGAACCTCGGACCTCACGCTTATCAGGCGTGCGCTCTAACCACCTGAGCTAATGGCCCTTTCCTTCGCAAACACCATAGCGAAGGGAGTCTTGCAAGCTATCGGAACTGGAAAATTCAGTCAACGCGCGCTCTGCGCGCGATCGCCCTAGAACAGTATCCCGAGCGTTATGGGCACGAACGCGGCAGCCTTTTTGTCGGGCAGCGCTCGATAGAAATGATGGTATCGCGCCTCGATGAAGCTGCTCATCCCCGGCAGCCATAACCCGATTCCTCCGTTCGTGCCGAAATCGGTCTTGCTGTCCTGCCCCGGAACGTCGGGCCTGATGCCGTACGCTCCAACCCCGGCAATCGCGTACAGTCTATTCTCTGAGCCGAAAACGCTGTACACGAGATTCAGAGTTCCTCCGAGGATTCGCGCGTTGCCAGCGTCTGTATCGCTCTTCGCGGCGAATCGATTGATCATCCCGTCAACCCGAATCCCAAAGAGCTGGCCTACTCCGCCGAACGCGAGCGTGATTCCGGCGTTAATGCCGGTCTGATGCTCCTTCTTCAATTCCTTCACCGGGAATGCAGCGCCGGCCGACAACCCCCACGAAAACTGATCGTTCACCTGGGCAGAAGCCGCGGAAGGAAGAGCCGCCACTACCATAACGAGCACTGCCGCTATCAAAAATTTCATCTGAGCCGCTGAATGTGAGACCGCCACGGAAAGAGACCCTTCCGTGGCGGTGGATTGCCAGCACAAGAATGCATCAGCAAAGCGAGATATTCAACTCGATCGGCCTGCGTCAGTAGTCTTCGTACTTGTTGTGGCCCGGCCCGCGATGGTGCCGATCTGCATCATCGGTGTCGTACTCATCATCGAGATCCACGAGGTCATCGTCCAGATCGTCGTCGAGATCGTCGTCGTCATCATCGTCGTCGTCGTCTAGTTCGTCTTCCTCATCGTCGAGATCGTCGTCGTCGTCATCATCATCATCGTCGTCCAGATCATCGTCCAGATCGTCGTCCAGGTCGTCGTCATCTAGATCGTCTTCAACGATTTCATCTTCAGGATCGTCACTCCCCGTCGGACTCGCTGCCGCGTCACCATCTTTGTTCGCGTTGCCCATCCTCGCGTCGCCTGCGTCCCCCTCGCCAGATCCCTCAAGCGGCGACTCGAACGTGTCCAACATAAAATCAGTGTCCTCCGGGGTTAGAGAAGCGCGCGCTCGCGTTTGGCTTCGCGCGACAGCTTCTTCCGATCGTTCGCGCTGAGAAAGCTCTTCCGCAGACGGATTGCCTGCGGGGTCACCTCGATCAGCTCGTCCTCCTCGATATACTCCAACGCTCCTTCAAGAGTCAACTCCCGGGGCGGCTCGAGCTGGATGTTTTCATCGCTCGACTTCGACCGCATGTTAGTCAACTTCTTCTCCCTTGTGGGATTCACGTCCATGTCGCCGGGCCGGGAGTTCTCGCCGACAAGCATCCCCTCGTACACTTTGTCACCTGGAGCCACGAAAAGCGTCGCGCGCTCCGCCAGATTGGCCAGCGCGAATGCAACAATCACACCCGCTTCCATGGAAACGAGCGTCCCGCGGGTCCGCCCGGCGAGCGACCCCGCCCAGGGGCCGTAATCGAGGAAACGGTGGTGCATTATGCCGGTACCACGCGTATCCGTCATGAATTCCGACCGGTAGCCGAAAAGCCCCCGCGCCGGGATGCGGTAGAGCAGCCGAACCATTCCCTGCCCCGGATTCTTCATCTCGATCATCTCTCCCCGCCGAGGCCCCAGCTTCTCGATGACAGCGCCGAGGAATTCCTCGGGAACGTCGATCGCCAGCTCCTCGTACGGCTCGAGCCGCTCGCCCCGCGCCCCGCGCCGCGTGATTACCCTCGGCCTCGATACCTGAAATTCAAACCCCTCGCGCCGCATCGTCTCCATCAGGATCGTGAGATGCAGCTCGCCCCTGCCCGACACAGTCCACGTATCCATCGCGGAGGTGTCCTCAACGCGAAGCGCAACGTTCCTCTCGAGCTCGCGGTACAACCGCTCCCGAAGCTGCCGGCTGGTGACGAATTTTCCCTCCCGTCCGGCGAAGGGCGAGTTATTCACGAGGAAATCAACGGAGATGGTCGGCTCTTCAACCGAGATACCCGCCAAACGCTCGGGATTCTCGACGTCGGTAACCGTCAGTCCGATCTCGACGCCCTCGAGGCCGGCCAACGCTACAATCTCGCCGGCAGAGGCGTCCCCGAGCTCAACCCTATCAAGGCCCTCGTAACCAAAAAGCTTCGTCACGCGCGCCTGCTGTGTCTTCGCATCCGGATCGAGTGGAAGCAACGCCACCTGATCACCGACGCAGACCCTCCCGCGCTCGATCCGGCCGATGCCAAGTCGTCCCAGGTACGGCGAGTGATCGATTGTCGAGATGAGCATCTGAAATGGCGACGCAGTGTCGGTCGGCGGCGGGGGCACGTGACTTACGATTGCCTCGAACAACGGTGTGAGATCGATCGCAGGCTCATCCATGTTCATCGTCGCCACACCCTCGCGCGCGGAAGCGTAGACAACCGGCATATCGAGTTGCGCTTCATCCGCCTCGAGCTCTATGAAGAGATCGAGCACTTCGTCGTGAACGCGCATCGGGTCGGCGCCAGGGCGGTCGATCTTGTTGATCACCACGATTGGGGTGCGCCCGAGCTCGAGCGCCTTTCTCAGCACGAAGCGCGTCTGAGGCATCGGGCCGTCGAACGCATCGACAACGAGCAGAACTCCATTGACCATCCGGAGAGTCCGCTCCACTTCGCCGCCGAAATCGGAGTGACCCGGAGTGTCGACGATGTTGATCTTCGTGCCCTTCCATCGCACCGAAGTGTTCTTGGCAAGGATTGTAATCCCGCGCTCCCGCTCCAATGGATTGGAATCCATCACACGGTCCATCACGACCTGGTTTTCGCGGAACGCTCCGGCCTGACGCAGCATCTTGTCGACCAGCGTGGTCTTGCCGTGGTCGACGTGGGCTATGATTGCGATGTTTCGGAACTGGTGCGGACTCTTCATAGCACGCAAGCTAACCGTGCCGAATATCCTTCTGTAGGCCGATCAGCCTCTATTGTAGCGCGAAGGAGAGATCGTATCCGCGAGTCTTCAGAGAGGCGAGGAACGCAGCCTTGTCAGTTGCCTTCATCCACGCTTCCTTCGGCTCGACCTGTCCCTTTTCGACGAGGTCGACCAATACGTCGCCGAGAAGCACCATGCCGAGCTTGCGGGAAGTCTGCATGACCGACTGGATCTGAAAAGCCTTGCCTTCGCGAATCATGTTTGAGACCGAGGGCATCGAGAGCAGGACTTCGCGAGCGGCAACTCGGCCGCCACCAATCTTCTTGCAGAGCGTCTGCGAGATCACGCCCTTCAAGCTGTCGGCAAGCATTACACGAATCTGCGCCTGACGATCTGCCGGAAACTGGTCGATGATTCGATCTATCGTCCCGACCGCCGTCGTCGTGTGCAGTGTGCCGAATATAAGGTGTCCCGTCTCTGCAGTCTCGAGAGCAATCGACACTGTCTCGAGGTCCCGCATCTCGCCGATGAGAACGATGTCCGGATCTTCGCGAAGCGCTGCACGCAACGCAGCTTCGTACGAGTTGGTGTGCAGCCCAACCTGCCGCTGCGTTATGACGCAGCGCTTGTTCCTGTGGACGAACTCGATGGGATCTTCGATTGTAATGATGTGATCGTCGCGCGAGCGGTTTATCAGATCGACAAGTCCGCCGAGGGTCGTTGACTTACCCGACCCGGTTGGACCGGTCACGAGCACGAGACCCTGGGTCAGGAAACACAGCTTCTGCACCTCGGGCGAGATTCCGAGTCCTTCGACGGTTGCGACCTTGCTGGGGATCGCGCGAAATACTCCTCCGGCGCCCCGATGATCGCGCAACGCATTCGCCCGGAAGCGCGCGACGCCTTCAATCTCATAAGCGAAATCCGTGTCGTTTCGTTCACGGTACTCGGCGAGATTGCGCTCGGGCATGATCGAGACGAGCATCCCCTCGAGGCGTGAGTTCGTTAACGGCTCGGCCCTTTCGATGCGCTTGAGCTCACCGTGATGGCGGAGAATCGGAGGCTCGCCCACATGCAGATGCAGATCGGATGCTGACTCGCTTACAAGCAATGTCAGGAGACTGTCGATTTCTGCTCGAGCGGCAGTCGAGGCAGGGTTCGTTTCAACTCCATCACTCACGGCGGCGGCTACTGGCCGAGAAACGGCGGGCGGCGCTACCTCTCGAGTCGGTGATTCCTGAGGCGGGGACAGCGGAACGGTACCGTTGCCGTTGGAAGCGGCGGGCGGATGTCCGTTAGCCGATGGAGCAGCCGGTGCTTGGTGTGCCTTGCCATTCGTGGCTACGACAGGTGCGGCGCTGACTGTCGCGCGAAGCTTTCCATCATCAGTACGGAGCCGCGCCAGATAACGCCCGGACTCGTTCGCGTAGATGAATTCGAGCGGCTCGCCGGTATCCAGCTGCGACGCGATTTCGACTGGAGCCATCTCGCGCAAAAGCGCGACGAGCTGACCATCCGACAGAGGATTGCGCGTCAGCGGCTGCGGCGTGCCGCCGATCATCAGGTACGCAACGTCGCCGTCCGCGAGGCGTACGGCCTGCGCGCGGTTGGTGACCATCGCCGTCAGAAGAGCATCTATTCTTGGCATCCCCGTTTAGACGATCCAGGGGGCCGAAAATCACGCGTGGAGGTGCTCTTCTCTCTCGTACATTTCGCGCCGCTCGAGCTGGATGGTCACGTGCTGAATCCCGAACAGCCGCATCGCGTCGTGGATGTGCTCCAGCGCGTGCTGCTGCGCCGCCGGATCCCGCACAATCGCGTGCGCACTCATTGCCACCATGCTGGGAGTAACCGACCACACGTGAAGGTCGTGAACGGACTCGATGCCAGGAATCGCTTCCATCTGCGTCCGCACAACCTGCAGATCGATGTGACGGGGCGTTGACTCCAGGAGAATGTCCACAGATTCACGGACGAGCTGCCACGCTCCGCGAATGATGAGCGCAGCGGTTAGAAACGAAACCAAAGGATCGGCAACGAGCCAGCCCGTATACCGAATGAGAAGCGCGGCCGCGACGGTGCCAACCGAAGCCAGGAGATCGCCTAGCACGTGGAGGTACGCGCCACGCACATTCATGTTGGCGCGCGACGTCGGGTGAAGCACTCGCGCGGCGATGAGGTTTGCGACTAATCCCGCGATGGCGACAACGAGCATGAGCCCGCCTTCCACGGGCTCCGGATTCCTCACGCGCAAGACTGCCTCGAACAGAATCCACCCCGAAATCAGGAGGAGTGTCGCGCCATTCAGAAATGCCGCAAGTATTTCCCACCTCAGATATCCGAAGCTCTTTCGCGGCGTGACCGGCTGCGTCGTGAACCATGCGACGAACAACGAGAGGCCAAGCGCGCCAACGTCGGTGAGCATATGCCCAGCGTCTGCGAGCAGCGCCAGCGAATTGGTGAGCAGTCCCCCAATGATTTCGACAACGAGCAGCGTCGCGGTGATCGCGAGAGCGAGCCGAAGGCTCCGCGCGGAGGCGTGACGGGAGTGGTCAGGGTGCCCGGGAGGGTGGCTATGAAGGGCGTCATCTCCATGCGGCATATGGAGATGCGCGGCGTCATCAGCCCCGGCGGAAGGTCCATCGGCGCTGTGATTGTGATAACTTGTAGGAGTGATCCTCCGGCTGCTGGCCATTCTCTCGCTGATTCTCCTCAACGGGTTTTTCGTTGGCGCCGAGTTCTCCCTCGTCCGCTCGCGCCGTACGCGGCTCGAAGCAATGGTCAGGACAGGCGACCGCCTTGCGCGAATCGCATTGCGGGCAAGCTCTAATATCGGACTCGTGCTTTCCGCGAGCCAGTTGGGCATAACGCTGGCCAGTCTGGGCCTGGGCTGGATTGCGGAGGCAACGCTGGCCGGAATCTTCGAGGGCTTGTTCACGAGGCTTCCGTTTGCCGTGGAGGTTTCGCTCAGCGTCACGCTCGCCGCCATCATCGCGTATACGGTCCTCACGTATCTGCACGTTCTTCTAGGTGAGCTCACACCCAAGGCGGCAGCGCTCAATCATCCCGAGCAGATCGCGAAATGGCTCGCGCCACCTCTGCTTCTCTTTGCGTGGGTGATGACTCCATTTATCTGGATTCTAAATCACTCGGCTAATGCTCTCCTGAAGACGGTGGGCCAGTCCACTGCGGGAATCCACGAGACTGTGCACTCTCCCGAAGAGCTGCGTCTCCTTGTGGAGCAGGCGCAGGAGAGCGGCTCGCTCCAACACGCCGACGCGCAGATGTTAGGGAAGGTTTTCGAGTTTTCGGAGAAGAACGCTCGTGAAGTGATGACTCCGCGCACTGAGATCGTCGCGATGGAAGTGAACGCTACTCTTCCGGAGATCCTGCGTGTCGTGGAAGAGAGCGGGAACTCGCGCTACCCGGTGTACGAAGACACTGTCGACGACATCATCGGGATAGTGCTCGCCAAGGACCTGCTGCGGATTCTGATTCCTGCGGCGACGACACCGGGAGGAAACGGGGAGCGTCTGGAGTTTTCCCTGCGCGCGATAATGCGTCCGGTCCACATGATACCGGGCTCGAAGGAGGTCGAGGACGTCCTTGCCGACTTCAAGCGGCTCAAGATTCACATGGCCATTGTTCTCGACGAATACGGCGGTACCGCCGGACTGATTACGATGGAAGATCTGCTGGAAGAAATCGTCGGCGAGATTCTCGACGAATACGATACTCCGGAAGACAGCGACGCTCCGGTCAAGACGCGTGCGGGCGAGACAGTTATTCCGGGAACAACGAACATTGGCGAGCTGAACGAGCGCTTCGGCCTCGACGTGCCGGAAGACGATGCGACGACCATTGGCGGGTATGTGTTCGGTGTTCTTGGGAAGCTGCCTCAGCCAGGCGATCGCGTGATCGCCGGAGGAGCGATCTTTACGGTTCGCGAGATGGACGCCCGGAGGATCGAGTCCCTGGCAGTTGATCTCCACTCCGCTGGAGATCGTCGCGCTCATGAGCGCGAGCCACAATCTGCCGGCACAGAAGCAGCGCCTCGATAAAGCTCGCGGGATCTGCAATTCCACGCCCGGCGATGTCGAGTGCAGTGCCGTGATCCGGTGATGTGCGCGGGAACGGCAATCCGAGCGTGACGTTCACCGCTCCACCGAACGCCGCGACCTTGATTGCAGTCATCCCGACATCGTGATACGGCGCAATTACCGCGTCGAATTCACCGCGCATCGCCCGAACGAAAACAGTATCTGCCGGAAATGGGCCGAGAATGCCTGCGCTACGCGCCGCCGGGCCAAGCAGCACGTCGTCTTCATCTCCGAACCGTCCGCTATCACCCGCGTGAGGGTTCAGCGCGCAGAGAGCGATCCTCGGTGCGGCGATGCCGAACCATCGCGTGAGGTATTCTCTCGTGGTAGCCGCTACCGACACGATGGTCTCTGCAGTCAGTGAAGCATGCACGTCGCGCAACGGAATATGTGTTGTCGCGAGCACGACGCGAAGCGGATTTCCCCCCTGTGTCGGGGGGCGGCGCGCCGCAAGCATCATCGCAACCTTCGAGTTCGTAAGCGCCGCAAGCATCTCAGTGTGACCGGGATGACTGTACCCGCCGGCAAGAAGCGCGAACTTGTCGATCGGAGCGGTGACAATCCCCTGCACCACCCCTTCGTTGGCGAGGTCGACCGCACGCTCGATTGCTCTGCCGCTGAGACGGCCAGCCGTGGCCACGTCGTCGTCGGGGCTCCAGCTGCCGATCGACTCGTCAACGTCGATGCCGGCGCCGCTGGGGCCGACCACGACAAAATCAGAGCGCTCGCCGACCCTGTGGTCAGCGAGCGCCTTGTTGATTATTTCCGGCCCGATGCCGCGCGGGTCGCCCGCGGTTACGGCTAGCCGAATGCTCACGCTCTACAGCCGAATCGCCACGTAAGTGTGCTTTCGAAGATCGTCCAGCAGCTGGCGTGTAGCACGCTCCGCAATCAGCTGCTGACGGATACGATCGCGGACCTCGCTTTCGACGTACTGGCCAGCTTCGTTCACTGTGACAAGCTGAACGACTGCGAACTTCGACGCGCCGCTCGCGGCCTTCAGCTCGAAAGGCTCAGTGATATCGCCCGCCTTCTTGCCGGCGATTGCAGTTCCGTATGACGCAGGAAGTGAGTCTCGAACAAACGGCTGAAGAATGCCTTTCTCCTCTGCCGGATCGTGGAATTTTGCGATGAGCGAGTCAAAATTTGCGCCCTCACGCCACGCCTTCGCTATCGAATCAGCCTGACCACGCGCCCTCGTGACATCGGCGGAATCGATCTCCGGCATTATGAGAATGTGGTGCGCGTGAACTTCCGCTGCCTGCACGCGGTCCACACGGATAATATGGTAGCCGAACGCAGTCTCTACGACAGGACTGATCTGTCCGGGATTCAGCGCGAACATCATGCGCTCGAATTGCGGCACCATGGCCCCACGCCGATTCCAGCCGAGATCACCGCCGGTTGGCTTTGACGCCTGATCCATCGATTCGCGTTTCGCGATCTGCTCGAAGTCACCGCCCTTCTTGACTTCTACCAGCAGCGATTCCGCTTTCGCGCGGGCACGCGTCTTCTGCTCGGCGGTTGGCTTGGGGGCGACAACGATCTGACGAAACGTGACTGTTGCCGGTTGCTTGTTGAGGAACTCCTTGTTCTTCAGAAACGCTTCCTCGACCTCGGCCTCGCTGACGTTTCTCGCATGAGCCGTCTTTTGAAGGTCCGGGAAGACGCGCTGCTGAAGTGACCGACGATAGAATTGAGTGTAGAGCGTGCGGCGGTATTCGTCCGGCGTACCGAAGCCCGCGTTCCTCAGCTCCGTCTTGTATTCCTCTTCTGTTTTGAACTGGTCGTGAACGCGCTTGATCTGTTCGTCCACAGTGCGGTTCACGTCGCTTTCCGTGACCTCGACCTTCATCTCGTGCGCCTTCTGCACGAGAATCTCCTCGTCGATCAGCTGATTGAGAGCATCACGGGCAAACGCAGCCTGTCCCGCCGAATCTGGCGGCAGAGTCAGGCCGGCGGCGCGCTGCTGATTGATAAAGGTGAGAACGTCGCTCCACAGAAGCGGCTGCGTTCCAACGATCGCAACGACGCGGTCGATAGGGATTTTTGCGAGTGCGGGTCGCGCAGCCGCAGCCGGCGCCATGGGAGTCACCTGCGCACCAAGCGCAGGCGCTCCCGTCAGCAGAAAAAGAAGAGAAGTCTTACGCATCTCTCATGAATACCCCGTCCGGCGATTCGCGGTCCGATCAACGAGTGGTCGTATCTGCCTTAGGCAGTGGGACGGCCGTAGGTGGTTGCCCCGCGGTTTTTGCCGAGTCTGCCTTCAACCGAATCTGTGAAGCTTCGATCAGGGCTCGACCCAGTGCTTCCCCGTTGATGCTGTAACCGTACTTCTCACGAAGGGCAGACTGGACCGGCTCCGTCACGTCGACGTATTGAGCTTTCTGAGTCAGGAGGTTCTTGATGTAAGCCTCAGCACGGTCGCTGGCGAGCTTCTCGCGATCTCCCTTGGACTTTGCGGATGCAAGGTCTTTCGGGCCAACTGCAAGGGCGGTCCACGACTGGACGAGCGCGTTCCTGAACGACTGCCTGATCTGTTTCATCTCCGCGGAGTCGGGCCCCATCTTCGCGCTGTCGGCCGTGTGCACCACGATCTCGTTACGGATGAAATTCTTCACGAAGTTCGGCAGGATCGAATCCGGCGCGGACTTAACCTGCTGCTGAATTCCGGCCTGTGGCGGAATTGTCGTCATCCATCGCGCCAGGTCGGAGGCTTTGAACTCTCCGATGTCACTTGTCGCCAGCACCGTGTTGTCCGTCCTGTGCGCTTCCGGATCTTCCACCACCGCGCGGATTGGAGCGGCAATGCCTGGCTTCAGCTTCAGGTCGGCGGTTTTCTCGAGAGTCGCAAGGTAAGTGCTTTCCTGGGCCTGGAGCCCGACGCTGCGACTGCCCTGAATTATGTCGGGGCGTACCTCCGAGAACAGCGGCCGCCGAATGATATGGTACCCGTACTGCGTCTCGACCACGGGCGAGATCTCTCCGGGCTTGAGAGCGAGGAGCGCCTGCTCGAACGGTGCGACCATTGCGCCGCGAGGGAAAACTCCGAGCGATCCGCCCTTGGCTCCCGATTGCGTGTCCTGGCTGTTCTTCTTCGCGAGGTCGGCGAAATTTGCGCTGTTAACCTGAGAACGCAGCGCATCGATCTTCTTCCTTACTGTCGCTTTCGCCGAATCTGGCATGCCCTGGGTCAGCAGGAGTATGTGGTTGGCCGCGAGAAGACGTCCGCCGTTATAGAAGCTCTCGGCCTCGGAGCTGTCCGGTGCCTTCCACTGCTTGGACACGAACTCGTACCACTTTCTCGCCTTGATGTTGTCGATCGGGGCCCACATTGCCTTGTCGATGAGCTTCGTATCCTTGATCGAGTCGTTGTTCGCGCCCGCTTTGCCTGCCAGGTGGTAATTCACCCATGCGTCAGCGACGGCCTGCGCAACGTCCTTTCGGATTGGTGCCTGCGAGTTTCCAATCAGGCCGGCGAGCTCGCTGACGGTCAGCTCGGCCCCGGCGGCCTTGGCCGCGGAGCTCGAGCGAATGGACAGGGCGTCACGCATCGAATCGCAGCCCGCGAGCAGAATAGTCAGAGCCAGTGCGGCAGCTGATAATCTCTTGATCATTTCGTTTTGGTCGGTTGTGTGCCGGAGGATAGCTGTGCCCGCAGAGTCGCGAGCGCGCGAACAAGGCCGGTAAGAAGCTCTGCGCCGCCCAGCCTTGTCAGCTTCAGTGAGAGCGGGTGAGCGCGCCGCACTTCAGCCTGGAATTGTACTTCGTGAAACGCCGCGGAGATCCCCTTCATACGAGGCACCGCATGCTCGCGAAAGGTAATACGCGCCTCGTTGCCGCGCACGAGAATCGACTCCATGTCAGCGGCACCGCCGAGCACGCGGAGGAGGGCACCCGCAAAGAAGGCTTCGGCCGGGGGCGGTAATGGCCCAAACCGGTCGCGGACCTCTTCGCGCAGACCCTCGATGTCGGCCGGGTCAACCATGTGGGTCAGCCGCCTGTAGATGTCGAGCTTCGCGTCCTGTCCCGCGATGTACTCATCGGGCAGGTACGACGGCAGATCCACGGACACATCGGCCGGCTGGAGCTTTGGCAACGAGTCCCCGCGCATGAGCCGCGAAACCGTCTCCTCGAGCATCCGGAGGTACATGTCGAACCCGACGGCGGTGACGAATCCGGACTGCTCCGGCCCCAGAAGGTTTCCCGCACCGCGCAGCTCGAGGTCCTTAAGGGCAATGCGGTAGCCGGCGCCAAGCTCGGTGTGGTGCTCGAGAATCTTCAGACGGCGATTTGCATCCTCGTCGATGTCCGCGTCGGGAACGAGCAGATAACAGGTCGCGCGCCGGTGTGAGCGACCGACGCGGCCCCTTAGCTGGTAGAGCTGAGCCAGCCCAAAATGGTCCGCGCGGTTGACGAACATTGTATTCGCGTTCGGCACGTCCAGGCCGGACTCGACGATCATCGTCGAGACGAGGACGTCGGTTTCGCCGTCGACGAACTCGCGCATGACCTGCTCCAGATCGCGCTCGCGCATCTGCCCGTGCCCCACGGCAATTCGTGCGCGTGGGACAAGACGCCGCACATGATCTGCAATCGCGTCGATCGTCTCTACGCGATTGTGAACGAAGAACACCTGGCCTCCACGGTCCAGCTCGCGGGTGATCCCCTCCTCGATCAATCCGTCGTCCCACGGCTCGACGAACGTCAACACCGGAGATCGATCTCGCGGCGGTGTCTGCATCAGCGTCATGTCGCGCAGACCAGCGAGCGATATGTGAAGGGTGCGCGGAATCGGCGTCGCCGTGAGAGTGAGCACATCCGTCTCGAGCTTCAGATGCTTGAGCCTCTCCTTGTGCTTCACTCCAAAGCGGTGCTCCTCGTCGACGACAATGACGCCGAGGTTCTTGAACCGAACGTCGGGACTCAGCAGACGATGGGTTCCGATGACGATATCTGCCCGCCCGTTCACGAGCTCTTCGATCACGGCCTGCTGCTGCTTCGCCGTCTCGAACCGGCTCAGAGTCCGGATGACGACCGGAAAATCCGCGAGGCGATCGCCGAAGGTTCGCGCGTGCTGCTCGGCAAGGATTGTCGTCGGTACGAGCACGGCCACCTGCCGGCCCGACTGAACCGCCTTGAACGCAACGCGCACAGCGATCTCTGTTTTTCCGTAACCAACGTCTCCGACGAGTAGCCGGTCCATCGGCCTCGCGCGCTCCATGTCGCCCTTCACGTCGGACGTCGCAGTCCGCTGGTCAGGCGTGTCCTCGAAGAGAAATGAAGATTCGAGCTGCCGCTGCCACGCGGTGTCGGGTAAATGAGGCGGGCGCGTGGCAACTTTGCGACGAGCGTAGAGATCGAGCAGCTCGGCCGTCATCTCCTGAATTGCGGCGCGCGTTCTGTCACGCTGTTGTGCCCAGCGCTTTCCTCCCAGCGAATGGAGCCGCGGCGGCGGCGCATCACGCGTGATATCGCCTGCGGATCGATAGCGCTCGATCTGATCGATCCGGTAAAGAGGCACGTTCAATCGATCGCCGCCCTCGTACTCGATCACCGCCGCCTCGACAGTGCTTTCCCGGAAGAAGACTTTCTCGATTCCGCGGTAGATGCCGACGCCGTGCTCGAGGTGAACGACGTAATCACCGGGCGTCAATGCGGTGAGAGACTCGATGCTCGAGCCCGTTACATAGCGTCGTGATCTCCGGATCCGGCGCTCGCGGCGGAAGATCTCGTGGTCCGTAAGAACGCGAAGTCCCTGGTTGTCCGCCCACGGCGGAATCACGAAACCGCCGTGAAGGACACCGATCGCAAGCGCGGCGTTTGGAGGCCGCTGCCCTTCCGAGAGTAGCTCATCCAGCCGCTCGGCCTGACCAGAGTTGTCGCAGAGAATAATCGTTGAGAGCCCGTCGGCCACGACTTCGCGCAACCGCTTCATGTCGCGGAGTATCGGCTCCGGCGGAACGAGCGGGAAATGAACGGCGCGAATGTCGATGTCCTCGAGCGGGTCGCCAGCTTCGTCAGCTGATCCAACAATGTCGGGCGTGTCGTCGATGAAATCGGGAGGTCGCTCGCCATCACCCGGCCCGACTCCCACGAGTCCGAGAGCGCGCAGAGCGCGCACGATCTCGGACGGAGCCGCAAAGAGTTCCTCTCGGTCTGGCGCGTCTTCGCCGCGCCGGCGCGCGAGCTCGATATGGTGTTGTGCTTCCTCCCACGTCCGATGCAGCTCCGGTGCGATGTGGCTGTCTTCCGGTATCACAACAATGGTATCGGGCGAAAACAGCGACACGATGGAGACTCGCTCGCTTTCCTCCGCACCGCCCGACAGCAGGCCGTCAACCGGAAGGATCAGCGCCAGCTCGGCGTCTCTCGTGGATCGCTGGCTCACGAGATCGAAGTGGCGGAGCTCGACTATCTCGTCGCCCCAGAATTCGAGGCGAACGGGCTCCGCCATGCCGAAGCCGTAGATGTCGAAGATTCCACCGCGGACGCTGAACTGCGCGACGTCGTCGATCATCGTCGTCCGCTCGAAGCCGATGGACTCGAGATGCGTTGCGAGATCTTCCAGACGACGCGTGTCGCCCTTTCGCAGCTCGAGTCGCGTGTGGGCAAGCGCGCGGGGAAGCTGGGTCCGCTCGAGCAGCGCCCGCGCCGTAGTGAGCAGAACCCTCACGTCACCGCGGGCGAGACGCTCGAGTGTCTCTACGCGTTCGCCGGCTACTTCGGCGTGCGGCTCAGCTTCTCCGAATCCCTCGCGCGGGGGATAGAACGCGACGGGAAGATCGTCATCCAGAGATTCGAGGTCAGCGAGCCAGCGCTCGGCGGTAGCCACACTTTCGGCAACAACGACAAAAAACCGCCCCGGGCCTTGTCGGCTCAGAGCGGCGATAACAACGCTGTCGCTGGAACCTTCGAGTCCTGAGAGGTGTAGGCGCGGGAACAGGGGCGGAAGAGCCGCTACCGTACTTGCAAATTCAGGTAACGCTTCAACGGCCTCGAGTAATGCTGGCAGTGACACCGCGCGCAAGGTATAGTACTTATAGCCCTCGGGGTAGCCGAGTACGCGGCATTACAAAGGAGGGGAGATGAATCGTTACAAGCTTGTCGTCGCGGCAGCATCTCTGCTCACCGTCGCCCTCACTGCCCAAGCCCAACGAGTTGATGGCGCTCGTCCCGGAAACTCCTCCCGCGCCTACGGACGTGCCCCTGAAGTCGAGGTCTGGATAGATCGCTACGTCTTCCGATCAGGCGAGCGCATCCGCACTTACTTCGAGACGGAGCCAGGCGCCTACGTCACGATTCTCCGCATCACCACGCTGGGAGACGTGACGATCCTTTATCCGAGAAGGCCGACTACTCAACGCGCCTACCGTGATGAGCTCGCCAATAACGAGGTGCCTTTCGGTGGGCGTCGCGAGTTTTATCTCAACGAGCCTGGAGGCGTAGGATTCGTTTTCGCCATCGCTTCTTTCGAGCCGTTCGACTACCGCGGTTTCACGAGCGCTGGACAATGGAGCATGACGCGGCTGGCGGGTTTCGGCTACGGAGATCCATACAGACTCGTGAACAGCTTCGCTTCGAGAACGCTCTCCCCGCGCGCGGACTACTCCACCGATTACATCCAGTACGAGGTATTGGGCGGCGGTGGATATAATCGAGACAGGTACGCATACGGCTATACCTACTACAACGATCACTATTTCCGGTGTCTCGATTACTACGGTTTGAATGCGGTGAGCTATTGCCACTCATACGCGGGCTCGGGCACCGGGGGCTTGCCATTTATCGTCATTGCGCCGCCGGCCCGGCCAAATCCAGCAACACCTTCGACCAGACCCGTACGACTCCCGAAAATGCCGCCGCCTACCAGAGTTGTTCCTGATCCCGGCGTCGTGGCAGAAACGAACGGCTCGGGACGGCCTTCCTCAGGCGAGGCCTCATCGCCGTCGCGCTACACTGATTTGCGCGAGCGAGCGTCCTCGCCGCGCGGTACTGACACCGAGAACAATCTGAGAGTCGGACGACGGCAGCGACCAGAGCCCGCCAGCGAAGATCCCGCGCCCTACGTGATCGCGCATCCGCGTCACGAGCCTGCGCCCGTGCAGCGGTTTGATCCGCCGCAGACCCAGCGTTACGAGCCGCCGGCGACCCCGCGCTATGAGCCGCCGCCAGCACCGCGCTATGAGCCACCGAGAGTGGAGCAGCGCCAGGAACCGAGAGTGGAGCAGCGTCAGGAGCCTCGCCCGGCACCGGTGATGCGCGAGCATCCGGCGCCGGTTACGCCACCGCCGCCACCGCCGGCACAATAGACTTCGCGTCTTCGCGAACCGCTTCGCGGCACCTCACCGCGGAGCTCGCCGGATCAACGAATCGGAAGGTCAGAACCATTTTGTATGTAATTTAGAGCGTCAGAAGATCCGTCTCTGATCCGTTCCCATCCGCCTAATTCGTGAATACCGATCATATCCGCAATTTCTGCATTGTCGCGCACATCGATCACGGCAAGTCCACGCTTGCCGACCGGTTGATCGAGGCAACGGGCATGCTTCAGAAACG
>JBDSVO010000217.1:0-7165 GCA_039927215.1 Gemmatimonadaceae bacterium | reverse complement strand
CGTCGACAACGCACTCATGTTCGTCGACACGCTTGCTGAAGACCTTTCATTCGACCGGGCGATCGACACGTACATTCGTGTGATGGGCATCCCCGAGCCACTGGCAAGCACGGTCGCAACCCGTGCCTTGGTGAGCCTTGGACGCGATCTGGTTCCCTTCCGCCGCCGTGCCCGAGAGGACGGCCAGGAAGACGAGGAAGTCAAGCCACGCCTTCGTCTCGACGACGCGGCAGCACGAGAGAGGAACGTCAAGCGGGCCTGAAAATCCCACTCGGTCGCTATAGCACCTTCGACGACGTTGCGTATCGGTATCAGAAACCCTGATAGCTAGGCTCGGCCGGATCTGTGCGCTGGCCACGGAAGCACAGAAGCACAAAACAGATTGGGGACGTCACCATCAACATCGATGTGGCGTTCTCTTTTTTTGGTTTTCCTGGCATTGGCGAACGAGCCATCGTCGCGCGAGCCGTTCCCCCATCAAACTTAGTTTTCTGTGTTTCTGAGCTTCTGTGGCCAGCTCACAGATTTTGAAGTGCCGATGAGTCCACTCCGGCGAGAGACGATCGATCCCGCAGATCCAGCAAAGCAAAAACAAAGATGACCGACACGATGATCGCCGAGACCACGCACCACTGACAGATAGCATGGATCACGAACAACTCGAGGTACGTCAGCCACGCAGAAAACGCGACGCCGCTGCCTGAAACCAGCGCGAGAGCCTTTGACATCCCCAGTGAATCCGCGTGGCGGTCCTGCAGGCTCACCAGAGACAGCCCGAACATCACGAAGTAAAAACCGACGCCCCACGCTGCCACCGGTGCGCCGAGGAACGTCGCCCATTTGCTGAGATTGACAGTCTCGCAGGAGCCGATGCTGCAGGTCAGGTTCCCGATTATCCCCAACTTGTAGAGAAGCAGGTACAGCGCGACAAAGATCCCGGCGAGCGAGAGCGTCGCCACGATCATTCTTTTTGTCATTTCTTCGCTGCTTCGTCCACCATCTTCTTCAGCTCGTCATACGATATCGCGTTTGCAACCTGTTTGTCGCCCACGATAAAGGTTGGCGTCGAGTTCACTCTCCGGCGCTCACCCTCGGCGAAATTGGCGGCGATGCGCTTCTGATGCTTTCGCGTGTCGTAACAAGCTTCGAACCGGGCCATGTCGAGGCCGACCGCCCTCGCGTAGCTCATGAACATCGGCTTCGGATTGTCCGTTGCCTGCGTGTTCCATTGATCCTGCGCGCCAAAGATCTGGTCGTGCATCGGCCAGAACTTGCTCTCGTCGTCGGCACATGCTGCAGCGTTGGAAGCTGCCTGGCTGTTCAGGTGCTGCGGAAGCGGGTAATCGTAAAACGTGAGACTTGCGAGTCCAGCGTCGATGAGGTTCTTCCGTACGTCCGGCTCAGTGATCGTCGCGAACCGGCCGCATGCAGGGCACTCGAAGTCCGCGAACTCGAGAATCTTGACCGGGGCATCAGGCTTGCCGATCAGGTATCCCTGAGCGGGCCCGGCGGTCGCCGCGCTCGCGGCGAGTGAGGCCGGGGCTGCCGCGGTCGACGGTTTGCGAGTCATCGTGTAGGCAAGTATGCTTGCGCCCAACACAGCGACGAGCACGAGTATCGCATAGAACCCTTTTGGCCGGGTTGATGCGCTGCGCACGACGTTCGGGCGCCGGTCCTTCGATCTTGCAGACGGTGGTTTTGCGGCCATTTGTAAGGTGGTTATTTGCGAGGAAGATGCGCGGCACGTTTGTGGGCCGGGCGGCAGGGTAGAAAAAAGCTATTGACGAGGTATCGATATGCAAGCTGATGAGCTCCGCGTTCCGGTCGGGCCCGGAGCGATGCACGTGGAGAGGTACGGACACGGCGGGACCGCCGTAATTCTGATACACGGCTTTGCCACCTCCAGTTTTCTCTGGCGAAACGTCGCTCCGGGAATAACGGATGCCGGCCACACAGCCTATGCGGTAGACCTTTTCGGGCACGGAGAATCGGACCGTCCGTTCGACGCGGATTTCGGCATTGCGGCACAGGCAGAGTATCTAGATGCCGCGATGACCGCTCTGCGCGTAGCGCGCGGCGTTCTCGTGGGAGTCGATCTCGGGGGCGATGTTGCGCTTCGCCTGGCTGCCACTCGGCCGGAGCGCGTGGAAAAGCTCGTCCTGATCAATCCGCCCGTCTTCGACGAGCTGCCCGCGAAGGACGTGACGCAGCTGCAGCGAAACACGGCGAAATTTGCCTTACGGACCACCCGCGGCATTCTCGGGGCCGCGCCGCTCATTGAAGCGGTGCTCAAGAAAAGCATCTCCGATCCGGAGAAGTTCATGCCGACCAAGCTGATCGCGCGCTACCTCGCGCCGTTCGTCGGGAAGGACGGCACGAATCACCTGCTGGCCCTCGCCAGCTCGATCAGCGCGGAGGATCTCGAGGATGTCGACCTGCGCAGCATCCACGTTCCTGCCCTGGTGTTGTGGGGCGAAGAAGATCCATTCGTCGAAGGGCGAGTCGCGGAGAAGCTGACGAACGCGCTGCCTGATGGGCGCCTTGTAAGGATGCCGGGAGTCGGGCGGCTGCTCCCCGAAGAGAACCCCGAGAGGCTGGTGGAGCTGCTGCTCGATTTCATGAGGAAACGCGCCGTCGCTTGAGTGAATGCGGATCGAGAACCCTTCCGGCCTCAGCAATTCGGGGCACTAATCCGTTAGATTTGGAGTATTAGCAGCACCAACATTCCAACCAGAATTGATGAAAACTCAGAGGAAATACAAAAGAGAGATCGCACCTGCTCCGACCCCATTTGTCGAAGCCCGTGACGAGATGTTCCAGCACATCATGAAGTGCGGCGTTATCGGCGCCGTGTCGGAAGATCAGCAGGATTGGTTCGACGGCACCATGTCATACCTCGCCGACCGGTACCATGAGCTGAGCAAGGAAGAAGTCGCTCAGCTGCGCGTTCTGGGTGAGCGCTTCATTCAGCCCGCGAAAGTCCAGACAGCAGTTTAGAAGTCTCCCATGGCCCTGTTGGAGCGCATGTCACCGCCGCTCCGCAGTGGCTCGGCGGACTATCACGCCGATGCGTCCTCCGCCTCCCAGACCCAGCTCGAAGGTCGGCGTAGCTCCGTTGTAAACCGGACCGTCGAGACCGAACAGCAACAGGAGATACGCTCGCGCTTTTTCGTCGCTGTCGAATCTGCCCGAAATGCCGCCACCGCCATACGGCGCCCAACGGCTCTGACGAAACGGATCGAAGTGGAAGCGTGCGACTCCATCGATTCTCCCGCTCAACCCATTGCGACTGAATCCCACAGCTGCGATGACCCCCGTTCGAACGTACGTGCCGGCAGGGACTGTGAGGCCGGCTCCGAAGTGGAGAGCGCTGACCCTCGCGATAATCCCATCGAGGCGCGCCTCGGGAGCGACTTTGCTAGTGCGCTTCTCGGGTTGAGCGACAACCGGCGGTGTAGCTGGCGGGGGCGCAGGTGCCGGCACGCGGGCCGGGGCTGGCGCCGGAACGGGAGTGGGGACCGGCGATGGCGGAGGGGGCTCCTGGCCCTCGGCGACGGCGCCCGCCAGGAGAAATCCAGCCGCGCACAGGACGAGAGTCGCTCTGCACGCTCGCGACCTCATTGCGAGGCCTGCCGGGCGCGTGACCGGGCGCGGGAAAGGGCCAGCGTGTAGTCGACGATCGAGATCGCCGAAAGCGCCCCGATGAGGGCGATCAGAGGACCCGTGGCGTTCGGGAAATGAAGCACCGCTACGAGAGCAACTAGCTGCAGCATGGTGACGGTTTTTCCGAGCATTCTGGCCTGAAACGCAGATGCGCCCAGGCCGGGAATGAATCGTGCCACCACAAAGCCAACCGCTGTCGCGATATCTCTCGACAGGAATATGAAATACTGCGCAGTCGACAGCAGACCGTCGATGAGATAGGCGGAAATCGCTGTGAGAACGAAGACACGGTCGGCGAACGGATCGATCAGTGCGCCGACAACCGATGAGCTGTTTCCCATGCGCGCGAACCAGCCGTCGAGAAAATCGGTCGCGCCGGCAGCAAGGATGAGAATCGTGCGCTCCCACCGACCATCGAACAAAACGAACGCAAGCGCGAGGATGAGGCGTGAGAGCGAGATGCTGTTTGGAAGATTCAACAATGCGCCGCGCTTCATCAGCCAAAGCTAGATGCGGTGTGATGTGCTTGCCACCTCATTGCGTGGCGCCTAGGTTCCGGCCGTGTCAGCCGCGCTGAACAGTGACCACATGCTCGCCGTCGCCTACGTCGCGGTGGCGGCAATTCTCATCATGTGGGACGTGCTGGTTGCCGGCAGAGTGGCCCAGCTTCGCCGCGCACCGCGATCGTTCGCTGCCATCACGGCTCTCGCCGGCCTGCTCCTCCTTCCCTCTCTCATCGTCGCGTATTCCACAGCGTCGATCCTCTACGGCCGGGCAATACAGCCGATTGGGTGGATCTGGCCGCTAACCGCATGCCTGTTTGCAATCCAGTCGGCGTACGCGCTCAGCCGGCGGCTTGTCACACCTTTGTTCGGCGTCCCTGTCGCCGTCTACAATGCGATCATCGCCGTTGTCGTCGTTGCGAGGTACGTGATATCGAAGGGCGGGACACCACCGGAATTCTCCCTCGCGCTCTCGGCCGCGCAGACCGCAAGCCTTGGATTCTTCTTCGGACCCGCAGCCCTGTGGAGCGCGGCGTATCTCATGGTGCCGGTGTTTTCTCCATCGCTTCCTGCGCGCTGGCGGATGAGCGGAGTAATCCGCGGAATCATAGCTGCCTCGGTCGCGGCCATGGCGGGGCTCGTGTTGATCGAGATGCCGAGCGCCTTCGAGACGGTACGCAGCTACAAGCCGTATGCGAAGCAGCAGCTGCAGGAGCATCCCGACGGTGATTTCGAGCTTGGCCTCAAGATCTTTCCCGATCTCGACGGACCACCTCCACCCCTGGCGCTTCAGCAGGATGTAAACGTCGCCGACACTCTTGGTCTCGATGCTGTGTCGATTGTTGTGGACGCACGCGGCGCACGACTCTCCTCCCTCGACTCCATCGCCGGGACTGTCGACGATCGTCGCGCCGACAGTGCCCGTATCATCATTGCCCTCGGTTATCCGAGCGACGCTGTGCGCCAGTTCCGTGAGTCAGAAGCCGAATACACGAAAAAGCGACTGGCCGACGTAGACAGAATCGCGCGACGCCTGCGGCCGGACATCCTGATCCCCGCGTTCGAGCCATACGGTGCCGGATCGCGCGCGATCGGCACGATGGAGCCGCAGTACTGGATCGATTATCTGACGCGAGCAGCGGCGATCGCGCATCACGTGAACCCGCGAATCCGCGTTGCACACATGGCTGCCAGCTACGGTGCGCGGGACAGTACTCTATGGGCGTGGGCGGCATCACGCGGGTCGCCTATCGACATAGTTGGCTTCTCATTGATGCCCGGATTCGACGGCGCCCGCTCGCTTGACACGCACATGCGCGTGGCGCAGAGGTGGATGCGAGTTTTTGCCGCACGGCCAAAACCGACGTGGGTGTTCGCGGCAGGCGGGTACCCGCTCGCGCATGGTGAGAAGAATCAGGAGCTCGCGCTGTGGGGCGTCCTCGCGTGGGCGACGAGCCAGCCGTCAATCAAGGGTTTGATCGTGTACGAGGCCGGGGATTACGACGCCATACGAGGACTGCGCGCACCGGGTGGGCGATTGCGATCGTCAGTCGCGGCCGTGAGGCGGGCGCAGATTGGGTTGAAAGAAACGGCGGTTCGGTAAGGAACAACAACTTAGAACGACAAGCGACGAGCGCCCAGCTTACAAGCCGGGGAGCCACGCGCCGCCAACGTCATTGACTTTACCAACCGCTGGCCGGCCACAACCAATTTCATTTTCCGTTAGAACCGGGAACCGTCCCGTCGTAGGCGGCGCGTGGCTATTCGCTTAGGTGCTGACCGCACGGAGCTTGTAGTTCTCCGTTCCGCCGTTAGACGGTTCGCCCGACTCCTCGCACAATTCCCTCGGCCCGACGAGCCGGATCGAAGTACTCATTCGCAAGACGGAGTACGTCATCGGCCGTTACGGAAGAAACGCGCGCATCGTGCTCTTCCAGTTCCGACAAGCCCGTGCCGAGCATCCACGCATCCATCATGTCGCCAAGGATCGCGCCGCCACTCTCCTGCCTGATTGCGTGCGATCCGATCGCGTAGCGCTTTGCTCGTTCCAGCTCGTCGGTCGTCACCGGCTCCTGACGCAACTTCTCGAATTCCGCGAGCAGTCCGGCCCGCGCGACATCCTCTTTTTCGGGGGAAGTCGCGATGTAGGCGACAAATGCTCCCGCCAGCTGATGCTCGCTGGTGAACGCGTGAACCGTATAAGCGAGCGATTGGCGATCCCTCAGCTCGTCGAAGAAACGGCCGCCGAGGCCGCTGCCGATGCTGGCGACGATTCGGGCTGCAAACCGATCGGGGTCCCTTCGCGCCGGACCTGGAAATGCAATCGCGAGTGCGGTCTGTGCCTTGTCGCGGGAGTCATCTCTCGTCGAGAATTCTGCGGGCCATTCTGGCGAGGGCAGCGGAAGCGGCGTGGCGGGAGAGAGTGACCCGAACTCACCGGCGACTACCCGTGCCGCTTCCGCCGGATCGACGTCGCCAACTACGCCGGCGACGAGCGTGCCCTTCAACACCCGTGACCGATACCAGTCTCGAACGCTGCGCACCGGTGCTTCGCGCAATGACCTCTCGGTACCGAGCGACGAGATCGCGTACGCATGTCCCTTGAACGCCGCACACATTACAAGGCGAACCGGATAGCGGTACATGTCGTCGCGCAGTGCAACGACGTCGGCAATGGCGACTGCACGCTCCGTCTCGATCGCGTCTTCACCTAGCGCCGCATTCTGAACGACGTCGCCAAGCAGCTCCGCTGCGGCGGCGAGGTGTTGCGCCGGGACTGATAGCGTCCATCCGAAACCTTCCAGTGACACTCCGGCCTTGAGGCTGCCACCGAGCATCTCGACGTCCTCGGCAAGCTGAGCTGCACTTCGCCGGCGCGTTCCCTTGAGCATGGAGCGCGCGACGAGTGTGGTGATTCCCTTGAGCTCGGGCGGCTCATCGCGGGCGCCGCCGGAAGCGAACACCCCGAGATGCACAATCGCGGAGCCGCGTTTCGGACG
>JBDSVO010000216.1:0-9389 GCA_039927215.1 Gemmatimonadaceae bacterium | reverse complement strand
CAAGGTGACGACGGTCCCTCGCGCACGCCTCGGCCCGCTGATTGGCCGCCTTGACGATGACATCCTGGTTCGAGTCAACCGCGCCTTGGCGCTCTGGTTCGGCATCGCGGCGTAAGACGTCCCGCGTAAGTGGTGGGTGGCCCCGGCCTCTCGTCGCACGCGTTCCGGGCGGGGCTGGTGAATGAGTGTCACATCATCCTGGTTCCGATTGTGGTATGCGCTGGAACCAGGTTTCTGCCTCACGACGTTCGTCTCGAGCTCGAGCTGTTAACTGAACGCCGGTTCAGGAGCGGCATGGTGTATCTCCAGTACCGGAGCAAACTGGCCGACGTCAGTGGCACCTCATACGTTTGATTCCCCTACGTCAACGGACGGGTTCATTCCGGCTACCGACCTTCGAGAACAGGTTCAACAGGCACTAGGGTCGACATACGCTATCGAGCGGGAGCTCGCCGGCGGAGGCATGTCGCGTGTCTTTGTGGCCGAGGAGCGCGCGTTGGGCCGGCTGGTTGTGATCAAGGTTCTGGCGCCGGACATGGCGGAGGGGATCTCGGCCGAGCGATTCGAGCGCGAGATCAGGCTCGTCGCGAGGCTGCAGCACCCGCACATTGTTCCGCTTTTCTCGGCCGGTTCGGTAGACGGGCTCCCGTACTACACGATGCCCTACATCGAGGGGGAATCTCTGAGGGCCCGGCTGAAGCGCGGCACGCTTCTCAAGTCCGCTGACGCGACGCAGATGCTGCGCGACGTTGCGCTGGCGCTCGAGTACGCGCACGCGCACGGTGTGATTCACCGCGACATAAAGCCCGACAACATCCTGCTGTCCGGAAACTCAGCCTCGGTTGCCGACTTCGGAATTGCACGAGCAATGTCCGCGGCGAGGACCGGGACGGCGGCGCTCGCCCAGGGTGCGACCTCGGGCATCACGCGCCACGGAATGGCGATTGGAACGCCCGCCTATATGTCGCCGGAACAAGCGACTTGCAGTGACGACCTCGACCAGCGGACCGACATCTATTCCTTTGGCTGTGTAGCGTTTGAGCTTTTGACTGGCGAGCCTCCGTTTTCGAAGCCCAGCCCGCAGGCACTCATCGTCGCTCACATAGTCGAAGCACCGCCCGTCGCTCGGTTGCGGCACCCGCGCATTCCGCAGGCGCTTGCCGAGCTCGTTTGTTCATGTCTCGAGAAAACCCCATCCGACAGGCCCGAGACGGCGACAGAGATTCTATCGGCTCTGGGCTCGGGCAGCATTTCTACAGGCGCAACGACGCCCGCCGGCAGCGACGCAATGGCGTCGATCGCAGTGCTTCCCTTCGAGAACATGAGTGCCGACAAGGACACCGAGTTTTTCTCGGACGGCATCAGCGAGGACATCATCAACGCTCTCGCGCAGATCAGCGGCCTCAGGGTCGCTGGGCGCATGTCGTCGTTCGCGTTCAAGGGCACCAAGGTCGATCACGCGACGATACGCGAAAAACTGAATGTTGAAACGATTCTCCAGGGGAGCGTGAGAAAGGCAGGCAATCGCCTTCGTATCACCGCACAGCTCGTGAAGATCAGCGACGGATACCAGCTATGGTCGGAACGATTCGATCGCGAGCTCACTGACGTCTTCGTGGTCCAGGATGAGATCGCGACCGCGATAGCGTCGAAGCTCAAGCTCAGTATGAACAGGAGTGGCGAGCTCGTGAAGCCGCCGACGAACAGCATCGAGGCTTACGAGCTTTTTCTGAAGGGTCGCCCGTTCTATTTCATGCCGGGTCCTTCGATGAACGCGGCCATTCGATACTTCGAAGGCGCGACTGCGATCGATGATCAATTCGCTCTGGCTCACGCAGCGCTCGCCGACGCTCTGTCGCTGAGCGGGTACTATGGAATGGTCGAGCCCGAGACGATCATCGAGCGTGCGTATCGGGCAGCGTTGCGCACGGTCCAGCTCGCCCCTGGAACTCCAGACGCGCATCATTCGATGGCCCTCTGGATGACCTTCTACGGCGACGATCGACATGCGGCCGTTGCTGAGTGGGAGAAAGTGATCTCGACTCCTGGTGTCGGGATATACCATCGGACCAGCTTTGCCGTGTGGGGTCTTGGATTCCTCGGGGGGCGGTGGGAGGAAGGGGCGGAAGAAATACGAAGCGCGATAGACACCGACCCTCTCAATGGTTTCTCCCATTCGATGCTCGCGATGATGTACATGTTCGGCGGCAACGTCGACAACGTGGTCGCATACGCTCGCCGGGCGCTCGAGCTGGACCGATCGTCGTTCTGGTCACACTTCACCTTGCAGCGCGCGCTTCATTGCGCCGGCATGCATCAGGAAGCGGAAACGCAGGGGCTGTTGACCCTCGACATGTCGGGCCGACATCCATGGGCGCTCGCGGAGCTTGCCGTACACTACGCCACTGTGGGGCATACCGTCGCGGCAAACGCGGTTTATGAGGAGCTTGTTGCGCGCCGAAAGGTTTATCACTATCAGCCTTCGCCTATCGCGCTGGCGGCGGTCGCGGCCAGGAGGCTCGATGACGCGATCGAGCTCTGCGAGCAAGCGGTGAGGGAGCGGGACCCGCACATTCTCTGGGCGGTGCGTGAGGTCTGGGATGGATGGGCACCTCTTTACTCACATCCGAAATGGGCGGAAGTGAGACAGGAGATGCTCACCTGGCGGCCTCAGCCGCCGGTCAAAACGGCTCTCAAACCCGTTCTATTCTAGGAGGGAATTCGCCACAGCTGGCTGGCCGGCGCCGACTTCACCTACCAGACCTCACACTTTCGCCGGGGCGTTTTTTCGGGTAACAAATGAAAATTCTTGCTGATCTTCCTGGTCTCCCAAGCCGTGCTCGTTGCAGAAATAGAGTGGCTAAAGACGAACCCGAAGGCCGGCGGCCCCAAGAGCTGCACTCCACAGAAGAGTGACGGACTCTCCCTGAACTGTTCGGTCCAACCCCTTTTCCGATTTGGAAACGGTCTCTACTGGCGCTGTCCAAGTCGTAGCGGCCGGGCTCCCGAGAATTTCCAGAGGACGGAAGAGGGAAATCTCCGAGGCGAACCTCGCATCGGCTTCGATCCCCAGGGGATCCCACGTCCACGACACGGCAATCTCGCCTCTCTCTGAAAAGCGAATTCGCTTTTCGATACCGTCGCCGGTGCACACTATCTCCACAGTGTCGTGCTGCTCGATCACGTTGAAAACAAAACGTGACCTCGCCCAGCTTTTGAGCGGCGTGTAGTCCGCTAGGGCGTGTCGGTTTGGCGTAACGTCCGCGCTCAGCATTCGATCGACGAAGAAGGCACGATCGTCGAGATCGATTGCAGGGCGCTCGACAAGAGTCATCGCGTGCTCGAGGTCGTGAATGCTCGCCATACCCTGGTCGTCTGGCTTATCGGCCGTGCCCTTGCGTGCGGCCTGGGCGAGCGCCTCGTCGTGATACGCTTCTCTCCGTCGCGTGAGAACGTCAGCGTAGTTGATTCCGTCGTCGAAAATCGTGTACTCGACAACCGCACCACCTTTCGCCGGCGCAACGATCGCTGAAAAGTGCGCGGAATGAACCCAGACCTCGTCGCTGCCGTCCGCGTCGAAGTCGAGCACTTGAGCCGTCAGTTTCTCAGTGCGGCGCAGCTCGCGCTCGGCATGAGCGAGATTCAACCAGACCGCCTCGCGCAAGTGCGGCAGATAGAGCCCGCCGAACACTCCATGCCACGACGCGTCGTTGCATTGGGCGCGTCCAATTGCGCGCCGCACATGCTCCGGATCCCCACGGCGACGGCAAAGCGCGGACAATGCCATCATCTTCTTGTGAGCCCGGTTCGACTCGGAGTACTTGGCGAGAAAGTTTCGCCAATGTCCGCCCCTGATGAATGCGCCGTCCTGACCGGCGATGCGGTCGGCACCGAGCTCAGCTTCCAGCTCTCCGAGTCTGAGCGCCGCCGCCGGCGGGAGTGACCAGCCTTCCATCTCCCGATACGATGCGGTCGGCAGATACGCGAGCCCCCCCGAAGGCACGGCAGTAAGCGCGTCGGTGCCCGTACTCAACATGATATCGCCCGAGGCGATCAGCGTCTCCATCGTGTTCAGGAACTCGCGAAGCCAGCCCTTGTCGTAAACCCATTCGCGTGTGCCGGGCCAACCTCCGAACTTCTCACCGTCATCGGCGAACACCGCCAGGCGATGGCCATCGGCTCGAAGGTCGTGCACGTAGTCGGCAATCTCACTCGGCGGCCGAAACGGAATCAGATATCGAAGGCGCTCATCGATCGCGAGGACGTCCACTCGTTTTCCGTCGCTTTCAGTGCGCCAGGGAACGTGCAACTGCTCGCGCTGAAATCCAGTGACCAGAAAATGCCGGTCATCGACGAGTACGTATCGAACACCCGCGTCTGCGAGATCGGCCGCGAGCTCCGGCTCCCACACGCGTTCGGTGAGCCAGAGGCCGGTGGCTACGACGCCGAAGCGTGACTCAATCGCCTGACGCATCCAGACGATCTGCTCGACGCGATCGGTGCGGGAAAGCGCCGCGAGCAGGGGCTCGTAGTAGCCCGAGAGCAGCATCTCGATCTTGCCGGCCGCGGCCAGCTCGCCAACCATGTCGAGATACTTCGAGTGACTCGACTCGAGCCACTCGAGCAGCGGACCAGACAGGTGCATTACGATCGGGAAGAACTCGCGCTCTGCCAACGCCTTCAACAACGGAAGGTAGACGTCGCGAGTATGCTCCTCGAACACGTACCCGAAGTTTCCGACTGGCTGATGCTGATGCACTCCGAACACGAATCGGAGCGGCTCGTTCCCGGCTGAGGTCATTCTCGAGCGGAAATCTCCAGACGCGCCGGCTTTACTTTCGTGTACCAGATATTGCGACCCGTGCCTTCGACAGGATCGTTGCTTTTCACGTCCCCGATGTACTCGAGCAGACCGGTTTCGAGACGCGCTTCATCGCCCGATAGCTCAATTCCGAACGCCGCGTATTTGAGCACCTGAATTGTCTCGATCCGCGCTATGTCGTCGAAAAACCACGCGCACGACGTGAACATGCTGAGCGCGGCCTCCTCCATCGCGAGCAGCTCGGCCCCGCGCTCCAGGCGCGCTCCATCATTGCGCCGAGTGATCGATGCCGCAACGAAAGCCAGCGCTTCTGCCTCGGAAGAACCAATCTCGGCGTAGGCATCGCGCACGAGCCACGGATCGACGGTGAACAAGTCCTTCCCTTCGCGCTCGTAGATCTTGTGGAGCTCAGCGGCAAGCCACTCGAGGCCGTCGCGGAGAAAAGTGCGATATTCCTGGCTCGTATTCTCTTCCGGACTAAGCTTGCATCCGCAGTCGGAGCGCCACCGCTCAATCCCATGAGTGCAGCTCCACGAGCTCGGCGAAACCAGCACGGCATCGGCAACAGGGGGATTTCGGGCCAGAAACGACGCGAAATTCTCGACCCGAACATCGTCCTGCCCGGCAACAATCCGGAACGCACGGGCAAGCGCCATTTCGCCGAAGTGATGATGATGCCCGAAGGTTTCGCCGTCCACCGCAGCCGCCGTAATGATCGTGTGATCCGATGGCTCTGCCGGCGCGAGACGATTCGCGAGCAACGCACCGTCGGCGATCAGACGGCCGAATGCAATTCCGCCGGAGAGTTGCTGGTCGTAGATACAGAGCGCCACCTCGCGTCCCTTGGCCGCACGAAAACGGAGAGGCTGCCCGTCTTCTGATGTCGTCTCCACCTGGTGGGGTGCGAGAATCGTGAACTGGATCCCAGCTTCCGCCAACACCTCGAGCGTTTCTTCGTCAGCAGCCGTTTCGGGAAGCCACATCCCTTCAGGCTCGCGCGCGAACCGCCGGCGAAAGTCCGCAATTCCCCACAGCACTTCCGTCACTTTGTCGCGCCGCGACGCGAGCGGAAGAATCGTGTGATGATACGGCATCGCGATAGCGTTTCCGTAGCCGAGCCGGGCTACGCTGAGCTTGTCAGCCTCCAGAATGCGCGCGTAGGTCGCGGGAGCGTTCGGCTCCATCCACTCGAACAACGTCGGCCCCACATCGAAGCTCATTGACGCGTAGAGATTGTCCCGGTGCCCGACGTTGCCTTCCTTGTCGAGCACGCGCGCATTCCCTACCGGACCATAGCACTCGGTCTCGATACGCTGGTTCCAGTCGTGAAACGGCGCGGCGGTCGGCTCCGGATCGACGACACCGGTCCAGGGATTTTCGCGAGGCGGCTGATAGAAATGACCATGCACGACAACGGATCTACTCACGCTCGCAGGCACGCCCTCAACGAATCGAGAATATCAGGGAATACTGCGTCGCGAACCTCGAGCTCACTCGCGAGCTTGCGCGCACCCTCGAGATTGCCGTCACCATCTCGCAGCCCATTCATGAGTTTCGTGCAGTCCGAGATATGAAGCTTGATCCGCGCCTCGGCGTAGTCTGCTGCTTCGCCGGTGCTGATGATGAACTGCCAGTCGGAAGACTGGGCGAGAAGAAGCTCGCGTGCGGCTTGCGCGAGCACGGAGTGAGTCTCAGGGCGATCAAGACTCGCGGGAGCGAGCCGCCAGAATTCCTCTTCGAGCGGCCATAGCGCCTCCCACGTCCAGGCGGTTTCTGGATTGAGCCACATGCTCCAGTCGCCATCCTTCCCCCACGACCCTGCACTCAGGTTCAATGCAACGTCGGCACGCGCGTTGTCGAGATGCGACGATGCGGTCAGCGGACGCACGCCACCGTGCAAATCAATCTGGCGATAAAGTTCTTCGACGAAATCGACGCCCTCGAACCACCAGTGCCCGAATAGCTCGGTATCGAACGGAACCGAAATCAGCTCGGCGCCCTGGCGCTGCACCGTGTCTCCAACGCGGCCAACCAATCGCGCGAAGTGCTTTGCATGACGCAGCACTTGAGCACTTGCCAACTCCGGGTCGTACGCGAGTTTGTCTCCAAGGCCGGCGGTCTCCGAAGTGACGCGCCACAGCTTGAGTCCGCCGGGATAGCGGATCTTGTGGAACTCCAGGTAAGCCCCGTCGCCCGGATAACCGCCGTGTCGCGACCACACCTGCATCGACGAGAGGGGATCGCGGATGAGCGCTCGTGGTGCCAATCGTTTTCCGTGCTGACCGATCCAGTACGGACGATACGGCGAGTGCGGGGCGCGACTCGCTCTCACACGCCGTGCTTGCTGCACCATCTCCTGCGGCGAAGTCGGAAGCTCGCCGTACACCCCAAGCGGCAGACCAGCGCCCGCGAGATGCGCATCTACGAATACGAATCGTATGTCGCCCTCGACGAGAAACGTCTCTATTCCATCGCGGTGCTGGTAAGCCCGAGCACTTGGCGTTGGTTGCCATGGACCAGCGGGACGATATGCGCATTCCGGCAACCACAGTCCCACCGCACGCTTGCCGAACAAGCGCTCATGCTCGGCGTGTCCCACAGCCAGCTGAAACCGAATGCTCTCATCACGGCCAAGCAGCGGAAGAAAACCATGCGTGGCGGCGGATGTGATGAGCTCGAGTCGTCCATCATCCTGGAGATCTCTGAACGCACCAATGATGTTCCCGTTCAGCGAATTGTACAGCTCGAGGAGTCGAGTGAGCCGCTCACGCCAGTAGCGAACGACCGGAATGAGATGCGCATCGTGACTGTTCCCCATCTCCAATTCCGCTTCGTCGCACGCTTCGAGTCGCTGTGCAAAGAACTGTCGTAACTCACTCTCGAAAACCGGACTTGCGAGCTGATTCGCGAGAATCGGCGTGATGCCGACAGTAACCGGCGCGGCGATGTCCTCCTCGGCGAGAGCCTGAAGAGAATCGATAAGAGGGAGGTACGTATCTACTGCAGCTTCCGTGATCCAGTCGCTGCCGTGAGGCCAGCGACCGTGATTCAGCACGTAAGGCAGGTGACTGTGAAGCGCGAGAACGAAATCCATATGCGCTCAGTTTTCCGAATTCGCGCGAGCGAGTGCTCGGCGGTACATCTGAACGTACCGTGTTGCCGAGCTGTCCCAGCCGAAATCGCGGCCCATCGCTTCGTGGACGCGGGGCTTCCACGCCTCGCTATCGTAGTAACGATGCAATGCGCGGCCGACGGCTTGATCGAACGCGCTCGGCGTAAACGCATCGAACAGAAACCCTGTTGCGTCGTCGTGAACTGTATCGGATATGCCGCCGACGCGTCGCCCGATCACCAGCGCGCCGTAACGCTGTGCGCGCATCTGTGACAAACCGCACGGCTCGTACTCTGACGGCATCAGCAGAAGGTCAGCGCCGGCTATGAGACAGTGCTCGATCTTGTCGGTGAAATGGAACTCCGCGCTTATCTGACCCGGCCGCCGCGCTTCGAGATCTCTCAGCCACACTTTATACCGCTCCTCACCCTGCCCGAGGAAAACAAACTGCGCGTTGGAGGCATTCACCGCCCCGCTGGGCAGAATGATGTCGAATCCTTTCTGCTTCACGAGCCGACTGCACATGCCGATAATGGCCACGTCCCTGCGCTCAGGAAGACCGAACGTGCGCTGCAGCGCGGCCTTGCAGTCCGCTTTGCTGGAAGTGTCCTGCCTCGTGTAGTTCGCTGCAATCTCTGTATCAGTTGCGGGGTTCCAGACTTCCTGATCTATCCCGTTCGTTATTCCCTGAAACCGATCGCCCATGTGCGTGAACATTTCATGGAGCCCAAATCCTCCCGCCGGTGTTCTCAGCTCGTCGGCGTGGCTCGGACTCACCGTAACGGCGTAGTCGCAGAAGGCGAGGCCGCCTTTGAGGAAGTTGGCCTTTCCGTACCACTCCAGTTGATGGAGGTTGAAGGTTTCCGGGGGAATGCCGAGGTCGCCGATGACTGCCGGGGAGAAGTATCCCTGATAGCCGGCGTTGTGCACCGACAACACCGCTCCCGTTCCGCGAAAGCGCCGGCGCAGGTCTGCGTACGATCGCATGTAGACGAGGGCGAGCGATGAATGCCAGTCGTGAGCGTGCAACAGGAGCGGGCCCTTCACAACCATCGATATCGCTTCCAGAGCTGCGCGCGTGAATAGCGCAAAGCGACGGGGATTGTCAGGATAGTCGGCGCCACCTTCGACGTAGATCCCTTCGCGGTCGAAGTACGACGGGTGATCGACGAAGATCACTGTAGGACCTTTTGTTACGTCAGCATCGCGGAAGAAACGAACCTGCTCGCGGCGCGGTCCAACATGAACAGTTACTTCACCTCCGATCTGCACCAGGCTTTTGGCAACCCTGCGCGCAACCCGATACAGCGGAACGATGACGATGACCGGAATGCCCTGACGCGCCTGGATATCCGCGAGTCCCTGAACGGCTTCCGCGAGCCCGCCCGTTCGCGCGTACGGTGTGTACTCCGCGGTGAGGTGAACCACAGTCACCTGGTCGCCTGATGATGACCG
>JBDSVO010000215.1:0-4497 GCA_039927215.1 Gemmatimonadaceae bacterium | reverse complement strand
CAGCGGAGTTCCCTCGATTGCCTCCAGACTGGCCGCGAGCTGGTCCTCTCCAAACTTTGCGGTCGATCCATTCAGCTCGACCTCATGCCGCTCCCCGTTGAGATCGATGATGTACTTCATTGCAACGAGGCCGGTACGAGCTCGCACACTGTCTCGACATGCGCGGTCTGTGGGAACATGTCGAAAGCAACGAGCGATTGAATCTGGTATCCGGGCATGCGCGAAAGATCACGCGCCAGCGTGGCTGGATTACAGCTTACATAAACCACTAGGGCGGGCTGCGGCGAAGCTTGCTCGAGAACGTCGGTCACAGTCGATCCGAGGCCCGCCCGCGGTGGATTGAGAATCACTGCATCGGCAGGAAGCGCGGCCGGAAGAGCGGTCTCGACTCTGCCCCGGACCGACACCGATCCTTCGGGAAGCCGGCTCGCGCACCAATTCGCGGCTTCCGCATCGAGCTCGATCGCGGTGACCCTGGCGCCGAAACGAGCGAGCTCCGCAGCGACTTCGCCCACTCCCGAATAAGCGTCGATGACAGACCGTGGTGCGCGCGCTGTCACAAGCTCGATCAGGTGCGCGCGCAGCTCCGCGGCGACGGCTTCATTTATCTGCGCAAACGACGCACCCGGTGACCTCGCGTCACGATGCAGCCTGCGGTCGTGCAACAATCGCCTGGTTCCTCCCTCATTTTCCCACCACAGCGCAGCGAGCTCAGGCACAGCCGCGAACAACTCCGCCGCCATGGGAAAGCGCGCATCACCAATCAGCGTGAACACGGGACCGTCTGTGGTAAGGCGCACGCTTCCCCGTAACGCCTGAGAGTCCGGGAAGAAACGCGACTGCCCGAGAATCGATCGCCACAGGGCGACAACTCTGCTATCGGTTATGAGACAATCCTCGAGCTCGAAGACCTGCGAGGGATCGTCGTAACGGTGCAATCCCGCAATCCATTTTCCGTCGTGGGACCTGCGCATCGCAAGTGTGAGCTTCGCGCGGTATCGCCATTCATTGCGGCTCGCGCGGATGTCCGGCTCGCCGACCTTGCGTTTTCCAATTCGCTCCAGCGAGTCGCGTATGATCCGTCTCTTCGCGCGCAGCTGTGAATCGTAAGACATGTGCTGGACCTGGCAGCCGCCACAGCGGTCGCGCGTGTAGTGCGGGCATGGTGGATCGACTCGAACCGGCGACGGTCGCGTCACCGTTCGCAGCGCTCCACGCGCGAAGCTCGTCTTGCCGGCGATTCTCGCAGTGACGAGATCGCCTGGCGCGGTGCGAGGGACAAACACAACCAGACCATTGCTGCGCCCAACGCCGTCGCCGCCGGCAGCTATGGATTCGATCTCGAGCGAAACCATTTCGGGCATCAGCGCGCGCTCATCGCAACGATTCGAGACGCGCAGCATTCTTCCAGCGGCCCGAGCCGTCAGGGGGACACTCATTATATAGAATGGCGGCCGCTCCGGTCGGTGTTGCGGGACGGCCAACAACCGCCTGCGGACCCGCTGCAGGCCCACGCCCGCGATCGCGCTCGGCGAGCAATGCCGCTGCGATTGCGGCAATCCTAGCCGTGTCCGGCGGAGGCCAAACATTCGTCAACGACTCGAGCCGCCGCTCGAGCCATTGAATGTCGATTTCGCCGCGGCGGAACTCGCCATCTTCCATCAATCGAAGATGAAAATCGCGCGATGTCTCGACGCCGTCGATCCCGAGCTCGAGAAGGGCGCGATGCATTCGTTCGATCGCCAGCTCTCGGGTTGCTGCCCAGACAATGAGCTTCGCCAGAAGCGGATCGTAATGCAGCCCGACTTCGCTTCCCGTTTCTATTCCGCCATCCCAGCGAACACCCGGACCGCTCGGGATATGCAGATAATCGATGCGGCCCGTCGACGGCAGAAAGCCGTTCGCTGTATCCTCGCTCGTAATGCGACATTCGATTGCCCAGCCGCGCGGCCTGATCTCCTCTTGCTTGAACGGCAGCCGCTCTCCCGCCGCGATGCGAAGCTGCCACTGCACGAGATCGATCCCAGTCACGAATTCAGTTACCGGGTGCTCGACCTGAAGCCGAGTGTTCATCTCGAGGAAATAGAAATTGTCTTCGCCGTCGAGGAGGAATTCGCAGGTGCCGGCGTTGATGTAGCCGGCCGCGCGCGCGAGCCGCACCGCCGCTTCGCCCATCCAATGTCGGAGCTCTGACGACACCGCAACGCTTGGCGATTCCTCCAGCATCTTCTGGTGCCGCCGCTGCACTGAGCATTCGCGTTCGCCGAGTGAGAGAACGTTGCCGTATTTGTCGGCGAGCACTTGTATCTCGACGTGCCGCGGACCAACGATGTATTTCTCGATGTAGACTGCGTCATCGCCGAATGCATTCTTCGCTTCGCGCTGCGCGGCCCCGAGCGAGGACTCGAGCTCCGACGCCTCGCGCACGACGCGCATGCCTTTCCCTCCACCGCCCGCAGCCGCCTTGAGCAGCACTGGATAACCGAACTTTTCGGCGAGCGCGCGCGCGGAATCGGCGCTCGTCAATGCTTCAGTGGTTCCCGGAACAACAGGCACATCGTTTTTTAGCGCGAGAGTGCGGGCGGCGGTCTTGCTGCCAAGCGCCGCAATCGCTTCGGCTGGCGGGCCGACGAACGTCAGTCCCGCGTCACGTACCGCGCGCGCGAACCATTCCCTCTCCGAGAGGAACCCGTACCCGGGATGAATCGCCTGCGCGCCGCGCTCTCTAGCGACTTCGATGATGCGATCGCCGACGAGATAACTTTCGCGCGACGGAGCGGGGCCGATGTTCACGGCTTCGTCCGCCTCGCGCACGTGCGGCGCTGTGGCGTCGGCATCGCTGTACACCGCGAGGCTCTTCACACCCAGCTCGCGACATGCCCGGATGACTCTTACTGCAATCTCGCCTCTGTTGGCGACCATGACTTTTTTGAACAAGAACTAGAGCGGGATGTTCCCGTGTTTCTTCGCAGGGTTCTTGTCGCGCTTCCCTTGAAGGGTCGAGAGCGCTTCGATCAGACGCGGACGCGTGTCGCGAGGATCGATGATGTCGTCGAGGTAACCTCTGCCGGCGGCGATATAAGGATGCGCGAACTTGTCGCGGTACTCCTGAATCTTCTCGTCGGTCGCCTTCGCCGGATCATCGCTCTCGTTGATGTCCTTGCGGAAGAGAATTTCCACTGCCCCTTTCGGGCCCATCACGGCAATCTCGGCCGTCGGCCACGCGACGTTGAAATCTCCGCGAATATGCTTCGAGCTCATGACGTCGTAGGCGCCACCGTACGCCTTGCGTGTAATGACAGTCAGCTTCGGCACCGTCGCCTCGCAGTACGCGTAGAGCAGTTTGGCGCCGTGCTTGATGATTCCGCCGTGTTCCTGCGCAACGCCGGGAAGAAATCCGGGGACATCTTCGAACGTCACGACCGGGATGTTGAATGCGTCGCAAAACCTGATGAATCGCGCTGCTTTTAGTGATGCGGCGATGTCGAGCACGCCGGCGAGCACGGCCGGCTGATTCGCGACAATACCAACGCTGAACCCACCAAGGTGAGCAAAGCCGCAGATGATATTTGCGGCGTATTCGGGCTGGATCTCGTAGAATTCCCCATCGTCTATGACGTGCCTTAGCACATCGTGTATGTCATACGGCTTATTGGGGTTATCCGGTACGATATCAAGTAAAGCTTCATCCCTTCGATCGCTCGGATCGCTCCCGGTTCCTCTCGGCGGATCGTCGAGGTTATTCGAAGGCACGAATCGAAACAGATCGCGAATCGCCTGGAGGCATTCGGGCTCTGAATCGTGGGCGAGGTGCGCAACTCCCGACGTCGCCGCGTGTGTGGTCGCGCCTCCGAGCTGTTCCATGGTCACGTCTTCGTGCGTGACTGTTTTCACCACGTTGGGGCCGGTCACGAACATGTAGGAGCTGCCGCGGACCATGTACGTGAAATCCGTTATCGCGGGAGAGTACACTGCCCCGCCGGCGCACGGGCCGAGTATGGCGGATATCTGCGGAATCACGCCGGAGGCGAGCGTGTTGCGGAGGAAGATCTCGGCGTAACCGCCGAGTGAGACGACGCCTTCCTGGATGCGTGCGCCGCCGGAGTCGTTGAGGCCGATCACCGGTGAGCCATTTCGCATGGCGAGGTCCATGATCTTGCAGATCTTTTCGGCGAAGGCTTCGGAGAGCGATCCGCCGAAAACAGTGAAGTCCTGGGAGAAGACGTAGACGACTCGTCCGTCGATGCGTCCGTGTCCGGTGATGACGCCATCGCCGTAGTACTGTTGCTTCTCGAGGCCGAAGTCGTGGGAGCGGTGGATGACAAAGCGGTCGAGCTCGACGAATGAGCCTTCGTCTAGAAGCAGGTCGAGTCTCTCGCGGGCGGAGAGTTTTCCTTTTTCGTGTTGAGCTTTGAGGCGTGCTTCGCCGCCGCCCTGCTCGGATTCCGCGCGTCGCTGCTCGAGGAGGGAGAGCTTGTCCCGCATTGTCATAGGCGG
>JBDSVO010000214.1:0-4087 GCA_039927215.1 Gemmatimonadaceae bacterium | reverse complement strand
AAGACGAGAGCGCACTGCCGGCTGTCGCGGCGGAGACAACGACTGGCGTCGGCGCGGAGGCGACGATCGAAGGGGGATCAACTCCCGCCAGCGCTGCGACTGACGAGTTGTGGGATTCGGCTGACTCATGGGGCGACTGGCCGTTCACCGACGCTGAGGATCGTGATGAGCTGTTTGGCTTGCCAGACGATGCCGCAGCACCGCCACGGGGAGTAACTGAGCCGACGCCCGCTGCGGACGCGATCGCCGAAACAACGGGGGAGCCTGAGCCTGAAGTAGCCGCAGAGGCACCGCGCGAACCGGAGATCGAGCCATCTCCCGAGCCGGCGCCGTTTGTCTCGCGGCGCGTCATTACCGTTCGTGAGTTTTTCGCGACGCTCGGCTCCGCTCGGCCGCCAGTGCGCGATCCGGAACAGGCTGCTCCGCCACCGGAGCCCGTCGCTGCGGCGACTGAGCCGAAGCGCCCCGACGAACTGAGTGCACCGGAAGAGTATCTGATCGCCGACGACGCGTTTGCGAATTTGTTCGCAGGGGTGCCGGCTAATCCCGAGGATAGCCGCGCTGCCGCCGTCCTGAGCGGGGCAGTCGCGCATGGGGCGCCGTTCTCTACCCCAGCGTCGACTGCCGCCTCGCCGCCGCCGCGCGCCGCGGAACAGAATCGAGGAAATGCCACGCCCGCTCAGGAGTCGGAGGAAGACATTCGCCGCTTTCGCGAATGGCTCGACGGGCTTGCGGACTCGTGAGAATTGCTGTCATCAACGGACCGAACCTCAATCTCCTTGGACAGCGTGAGCCGGCGATATACGGGACGACAACGCTTGCCGAGATCGAAACGAGGCTCCGCGAAGTTGCGCGCGAGCTGGACGTTTCACTCAGCTTCGCGCAGTTCAACGGGGAAGGCGACATCATTGACGCGATTCACTCCTTGAAAGGCTCAGCAGATGGCGCCCTCGTGAACGCCGGGGCGTACAGCCATACCAGCCTCGCAATCCACGACGCGCTTACGAGCGTGGCGGTTCCGTTCGCGGAAGTGCATCTCACGAACATCTACGCGCGCGAGCCGGAAAGGCGGCACTCCATGCTTGCGGATGCCGCGGTCGCAATCATCGCGGGCTTCGGCGCGATCAGCTATGAGCTCGCGTTGCGCGGGCTCGTAACGAAGCTCTCCGCATGACTGAGGCGCGGGCTCGAAGGCGCGACGGTCTGAGGGAGCGTCTCCTGACCGAGAAGATCGACGCGGTTCTCCTGAACTCTTTGCCGAATATCCGGTACCTGACTGGATTCTCCGGAACCAGCGGCCTGCTCCTGGTCACCCAGGCGGAGATGTTGTTCATCACCGACTTCCGCTACGAGACGCAGGTTGCCGACGAGATTGGAGACTTTGCGGAAGTCCTCATCGAGACAACCAGCCTGTGGACCGGGCTCTGGGATCGCCTGCCGACACTGCAAACCGTGGAAGTCATCGGATTCGAGTCGCCGCATCTGGTGCATCGAGATTTTCAGCGGCTACTGAGCGAGGGATCGCGTTGGCAGTGGCGCGCGCAGATCGGATTGGTCGAGGATCTGAGAGAATCGAAGGATGCCGACGAGGTAGCGCTGATCGCCGAAGCAGGCAGGATCGCGACGAAGGCGTTGTCGCGTGTGATCCCGATGATTCATCCTGGATTGTCCGAGCTCGAGGTCGCCGGAATCCTCGAGAAGGCTTTGCGTGACGAAGGAAGTGAGGAGGCGCCGTTTCCTCCAATCGTTGCGTCGGGGACGAGAGCGGCACTGCCCCACGCGCGCGCGTCGCGACGGGTCATTGAGCGTGGGGATTTTGTGCTGCTTGATTTCGGCGCGCAGTTCGGCGGATACTGTTCAGACATCACGCGCACGCTTGTCGTTGGTGCGGCAACAGCGGAACAGCGCGAAGTTTACGACATCGTGCGAGAGGCGAATCGGATTGCCTCGACTTCGGTGCGGGCAGGGATGACCGGAATGGCTGCCGACACGCTCGCGAGGAGCTACATTGAGCGCCGCGGCCACGGGGCGGCGTTCGGTCACGGACTCGGTCACGGACTCGGCCTCGAAGTGCACGAAGCGCCGCGGCTGGCGCGAACCGCTGAATCGGCCCTCAAGGTCGGTGCCGTGGTAACAATCGAGCCTGGAATTTACCGCGCGGGGTGGGGAGGCGTCCGTATTGAGGACGACGTTCACCTCTCGGCCGCGGGCCCAACGATCCTCACGGATTTTTCCCGTGAGCTACTAGAGGTAGCATGAGACACCTCAATCGTAGACTGCGCGGCGTTGATGGTGGGCTGAACGGGACGCTTTCCGTGAGGCTCGCGGCATGATCGACCTTCGCTTCGTGAAGAAGCTGGTCGACATGATCGATGGCTCATCGGTCGACTCGATCGAGATTTCGTCCGACAAGGGGATGAGGATTCGCATCTCCAAGAATTCGAATCAGCGGGCGACGGTTCAGGTTGCCGCTCCGATGCAGATGCCGCAGATGGTTGCGCCGGCGGCTGCACCGGCGCCGGTATCCGGAACGGAGGCGACACCCGCTGAGCTGGAAGCTCGGACGGAGAAGCCGAAAGGGAGATATCTGGAAGTGAAGTCGCCGATGGTCGGCACTTACTACAGCGCGCCCGAACCGGGTGCGAAGCCCTATCTCACGGTCGGTGACCGGATATCGAAGGGTCAGATACTGTGCATCATCGAGGCAATGAAGATCATGAATGAGATAGAATCGGAGTTCGACGGAGTCGTAAAGGAGATTCTGGCGCTCAATGCGCATCCGGTCGAGTACGGTCAGGTGCTATTCAGGGTAGATCCCAATGCTTGAGCAATCGACCGCCACGGAACCCGAGGTCATCAAATCGGGATTCGATTATCGCGGAGTGCTCCGTCAAATGCTCGAGCAGAACGCGTCTGATCTGCACCTCAAGGTCGGAGGCGCGCCCACGCTTCGGGTTGACGGCGAGCTGATGAGCTTGCCGATGCCGCCGCTCAGGTCGGACGACATGAAGGCGCTTTCGGAGCAGATCATGCCTCCGAAGCGGCAGCGTGAATTCTCGGAGATGAAGGAGGCGGATTTCGCGCTTGGCGTTCCAGGCATTGGCCGGTTTCGCGTCAACGCCTTCCAGCAGCGCGGTACGATCGCTTACGCGTTTCGCGTGGTTCCACTGCAGGCGCATACGATCGCCGAGCTGAATCTGCCGCCGATTGTGGAGCAGATCGCCCTTAAGCCGCGCGGCCTCGTCCTCGTCACAGGGATCACCGGATCGGGAAAATCGACCGCGCTGGCGGCGATGATCCAGTTCATCAACCAGAACCGATCCGCCAACATCATCACGATCGAGGATCCGATCGAGTTCCTGCACCGGGACAACAAGTCCCGCATAAGTCAGCGCGAAGTTGGAACGGATACCGGCAGCTTCGAGCAGGCGCTGAGACGAGTGCTGCGGCAGGATCCCGATGTTCTGCTCGTCGGAGAGATTCGCGATTTCGCGACGCTCGACACGGCAATGAAGGCGGCGGACACGGGCCATCTCGTGTTCTCCACGCTGCACACCACCGACGCGACACAGACCATCAACCGTATTCTCTCGTTCTACCCGCCAGATCAGCAGGCTGAAGTTCGGTTTCTCCTCGCGAGCGCGCTCGAGGCAGTGATCTCGCTTCGATTGATCCAGCGTGCTGACCGCAGAGGACGCGTCCCGGCGGTTGAAGTTCTCGTCAATACAGCGGCGGTGAGGGATAACATTCGCGATGTGTCGAAAGCGCTGAACATTCCCGAGCTGATTGCCGAGGGGACGGTTCAGTACGGAATGCAAAGCTTCGACCAGTCGCTCATGAACTGGTACACGAAGAACGTCATTTCATATGAAAACGCGATGTACTCAGCGACGAATCCGAGCGAATTCGCGCTGCGCGTACAGGGAATAGCGAGCGCGAGCGACTCCAAATGGGAGCATCTGAATCAGGAAGTGAGAAGCTGACATCGACGGCGTGAAATGTTCAAGAAGATCCTGATCGCGAACCGCGGAGAGATCGCGCTTCGCGTTATTCGCGCCTGTCGTGAGCTCGGGATACAAACAGTAGC